>CAZJBO010000130.1:0-7325 GCA_964544075.1 uncultured Anaerolineae bacterium | reverse complement strand
CATCACGAGCAAAGGCTTGCCGCGCGCCATGCGCTGTACTACCAGCGTTTTATAGACCTGCTCAGAGGGCACGCCCAAGACGGCGGCCACATCATCCGCCGTGTGAATATCGGGAGAGAACTCAAACACCTCATACGCGATGTGCTGCGCTTCGAGCCGGCGCATCGCTTGGAGCTTCTTCGCCATCGTCGCCGCGCTATTCGTCGTGCATTAAGGGGCTGCCCAGATAGCCAACCGATGCACCATCCACGTACAACCCATCGCCCTCGACGGTCCACACTTTATCACCGTTCGCGGCGTAGATCACCGCGCCGCGCCGGTAGCCGGTCTGTACGCCGTCCCGGTCATACACACGGTCGCCCTCGATATAGCCAAGCAACACGCCTTCACGGTCATAAATACCCTGTTTCATAGAGGTACCGCCTCATGATGCGTCCGCTTTGTCCGTGTCGCTCGCCTCGGCAGGCGCAGCGACGGGCGCGGTCTTAGCTTCGCTTGGTCTGAACTGCTCGACGAACTCGCGCAGATTGCTGTTGAACAACCCGCGCACGTCGCTGCGCATAAGATACCACAGCATCAAGCCGTTGAGCGTCAGCGCTACCACCGTCGGCCAGGGGAAGTGACCGCGTGCGGGGTGCGAGTCGATGACCGACACGAACATCTCCATCAAAGCAAACAAGATGTTGAGCACGCCGAGAATAACGCCTACGTTCCATGCCCAGCGCTTTAGGTTAAAGAGCGCGTCGGCCACCGCCAAGCACGCCACCGCCAAAACCAACCCCAGCAAGCCCAGGCACGTTAGATCAAAACCGGCGCTTATGCCAAAGGCAGAGCCGCGCACGAAGATCAAGCGTAGGCTTGCCCACAATGCGAAGCAGGCCATCAGTAGACGCCAGACACCGGCGGCAAAAGCCATCATGCTCAAGACCATAACCCCGACCGGCACAGGCTTCCCTTCTTTACCCTGGTTCTCCATGTTTGTTCCCTCCTATAGGCAACATGCATCCCAACTCTACAGATGATTCTAGGGGAAGTACTGTACATGTCAAGAATACGCACCGCGCCCCTACGGTCAACCTTGCGCCAGAATATTGATCTACACATCCTCTAAACGCTGGATTCTTCAGCATCCTGTGGTATAATTCCCGCCGTGCCACCCTAGCTCAATCGGCAGAGCAGGCGCTTCGTAAGCGTCAGGTTGAGGGTTCAATTCCCTCGGGTGGCTCTTTCTGTTAACCCCACACAACCCACTAAAGGACAAGCTAATGCAAGATAACCACACTGGTTGGATGGGCAGAGTGCTGCTGGTAGATTTGACCGGCGGGACGGTAGAGACACACACACTGGATATGGATATGGCGCACGCCTTCATCGGGGGACGGGGGCTGGGCGCACGCCTGCTCTGGGAGCTGGTGGGGCCGGAGGTGACACCGCTCGCGCCCGAAAACGTGCTAATATTCGCAACCGGCCCCCTGACCGGCACCGGCTATCAAACCAGCAACCGTTTCTCGGTTAGCACCAAATCACCCCTGACCGGCACAGTGCTCGACGCGAACTCCGGCGGCTGGTGGGGGATGCGCCTCAAACGCGCCGGCTACGATGTATTGATCGTCAAGGGCAAGGCCGAGAAGCCGGTTTACCTTGAGATCGTTGGGGGAAGCGTCACAATCAAAGATGCCACACACCTGTGGGGGCTGCGGGTCAACGAGACCAGTCAGAAGCTCGGTCAAGATAATAACCGGCGCAACGTCTTGTGCATCGGCCCAGCCGGTGAGAATATGGTGCGCTTTGCTTCCATAATAAATGACGCCAGCCGTGCAGCGGCGCGCGGCGGCACCGGCGCGGTGATGGGCAGCAAAAACCTCAAAGCCATCGTGGTTGAGGGGGACAACAAGATAGGCTTCGCCGACAAGGACCGCTTCCGCTTTGTGCAGTACGAAACAACCAAGATGCTCAAGGCCAGCCCGATCACCTCGCAAGCACTGCCTGAGTTCGGCACGGCCTTCATCATGAACCTCATAAACGCCGTCGGCGCGCTGCCGACGCGCAACGCCCGGCAGACGCACTTCGAGCAAGCCGAAGCGATCAGCGGCGAAGCGCTGACCGAACGCCTGCTGACCAAAAACTCGGCGTGTTGGGCTTGCCCGATCGCCTGTACACGCCAGACCAAGACCGCGCGTGCCGAGGGCGAAGGGCCGGAATACGAGACCATCTGGGCCTTTGGCGCCGCTTGCGGCATCGATGACCTAGAGGCGATCGCCGAGGCCAACTATCTGTGCAACGACCTGGGCATGGATACCATCTCCGCCGGTGCGACCATCGCTTGTGCGATGGAGCTAAGCGAGAAGGGGTTGCTTGATAGCGAACTGCGCTTTGGCCGTGCCGACCTCCTACGCCCGACCCTTGATGCGATCGCATCCCGCCGCGACGTCGGCGCAGCGCTCGCCGAGGGCAGCGCACGGTTGGCGGCGGGCTGTGGCGCACCGGAGCTGTCGATGAGCGTCAAGCGGCTTGAGATGCCGGCATATGACCCGCGCGGGATGCAGGGGCAGGGCTTGCTCTTCGCCACCAGCAATCGTGGCGCCTGCCACATGCGCGGCAACATGCTTGGCCCGGAAGTGCTGGGGCTGCCGAAGATCATCGACCGGCTCCAGGTGCAGGGCAAAGGCAGCTATGTGATGATGCACCAGAACAGTGCCGCCGCCATCGACTCCTTGGGGGTGTGCAAGTTTGTCAACATTGCCGTGGCCGAGGAATATCTCGCTCGCGCCCTGACTTCGCTCACCGGAATCGATTACCCCACCGGCGCGCTGATCCGCGCCGGCGAGCGTATATATAACCTGGAAAGGCTCTACAACATCCGTGAGGGCTTCACCCGCGCCGATGACACCTTGCCACCACGCTTGCTTGAAGAACCCGCCACCGGTGCCAGCGCCGGTGAGGTAACCCATCTCGCGCCGATGCTGGATGAGTATTATCGGGCGCGGGGCTGGGATGCGGAAGGCGTGCCCACACCCGCAAAGCTCGAAGCGTTGGGGTTGACCAACCTGGTCTAAAGGTCCCCAAAGAGACGGTTACCCTTTGTTGTACAGCGGAGCTTCGCGATACGGCAGCACACAGATGCTGGGGAAGAGGTATCATGAGCTTAGAAGTAGGTCTCGTAGGTCTGCCCAACGCCGGTAAATCCACGCTGTTCAATGCGCTGACCAATGCCGGGGCTGCGGTCGCAAACTATCCCTTTACCACAGTTGACCCAAACGTGGGCATAGCCACGCTCGCCGATGCGCGCCTTGATGCGTTGGCAGAGCAAGCCGGGCTGAGCAAGCGTGTACCGGCAGTGCTGCGCGTGGTCGATATTGCAGGCCTGGTCGAGGGGGCACACCGGGGCGAGGGCCTGGGCAACCGGTTCCTTCACCATATCCGGCAGGTAGATGCTATCGCACAGGTCGTGCGCTGCTTCGAAGACCCGGACGTGGTGCATGTTTTCGGCACGGTAGACGTCCGACAAGATGTGGAGCTTATTCAGCTTGAGTTGATGCTGGCAGATTTGGCGAGCGTTGAGCGGCGGGTGGAAAGATCGCGCAGCGCAGCGAAGGCGCGTCCGAAAGAGATGGCCGAAGAGCTTGCGCTTCTCGATGCGCTGGGCGCGGCGCTGGAGGCAGGGACACCGGCACGTGCTTGGGCGGACGACAAAACAAAGCGTGCGCTGGTGGACGAGCTTTTCTTGCTGACCGGAAAGCCGCTGCTCTTGGTAGCGAACGTGGGCGAGGATGCCTTGCCCGGCGGTGGGCCTCTGGCCGAGCAGGTGCGTGTCTTAGCGCAAGAGCTGGGCGCAGAGGTGATTATGCTCTGTGCACAGCTGGAGATGGAATTACAAGACTTCCCGGCAGAAGAGGCGGCGGAGTATCTGCAAAGCCTGGGACTGGATGCTACCGGCCTCAACCGCTTTGTGCGCGTCTGCTACCGGCTGCTCGACTTGATATCTTTCTTTACCCTCGTAGGTAAAACCCAGGCACAGGCTTGGTCTATCCGGCGCGGTGCTACCGTGCTGGAGGCTGCCGGCAAAATCCACACCGATATGGCAAAGGGCTTCATCCGCGCCGAAGTCACCGACACAGAAACGATGCTCCGGGGCGACGCACGCGCGCGCATCGAGGGGCGCGACTATGTGGTGCAAGACGGCGATGTGATTACCATCAAGTTTCGGGCTTGATGTGGTTAGGGAGAGGATATTGTGACAATCGATCCCAGGGTCTATAAAACATTCCGCGAGATTGGGCGCGATATGTATGTGCATAACTTAATCTCGTCGCACGGCGGCAATATCAGCGTGCGCTTTGGCGACCGCATAATCATCAAACGGCGCGGGGCGATGCTGGGCCGGCTGGAGCTGCGCGACCTGATCGAGACCGGGCTGGAGAAAAACGACAGCGGGGTTGCGCTGGCCTCCACCGAGCTGATCGTCCACCGCGCCATCTACAAGGCGACACCGGCACTGGCGGTGGTCCACGCACATGTGCGCCGGGCGGTCGCATACTCACTCTCGCGTGATGAGATCGTGCCCATCGATAACGAGGGGTCGTATATCCTCAAGAAGGTGCCGGTCATCACCGAGGAATTTGCCTCCGGCAGTCCACAGATGGCGGCTAAGATCGCTGCCGCCCTAGAATCCTATAAAGTGGTTATGCTGCGGGGGCACGGCAGCTTTGCCATCGGCCAGACGCTCGATGAGGCCTTCCAATGGACCGACGCGCTGGAGGAGGCTTGTGAGATCATGATGCACGCTGCGGCCATCAACGAGCCGATGATTGAATATCGCAAGCGCAGCGCCTCGTATACGGAGTGGTAGCCGATGGCAGAGGTCACGCTGTACGGCACCTTCCGCCGCCATGTCGCAGAGCGGCAGGTCAATATCGACGCGGCAACGCTGGGTGCGCTGCTGCACATCCTCACCGCCGACAACCCCGCGCTGCACGACGCTCTCTTTGACCCTGCCCACGGTGCAGGCGCGCCGCGCCCTTCTGATGCTGAGGGAGATTGTCCGGCACTGCGGCCCTATGTGCGGGTGCTGGTGGATGGGCACGATGTGGCTTTGGGCGACTGTCTGGATACAGTGCTGGAGGCCGACGCGGTAGTATCGATTTTCTCGCCCATCGCGGGCGGGTGAGGCTCTAAAGCCAGATAGCGCTGCGGTCAAGCCGGACGCGACGGGCACAACTATGGTCGAGCGCGCAAAAGTTGCTATGGTTCTATGGTTTGCTCAACAGGCAAGGTCGCAGTAAAATAGGCAAGGTCACTTCGCGAATCAGTATGCATAAATAGATTATAATTGAAAGGATCACGTTATGAGATCGAAACGTTTTGCTATACTTTTGGTGATTGTGTTTCTCTGTTCGTTTGTACCCACTTACGCACAAGAGGACGCTGAGGTTGAAATCCTGGTGGAGGGCGCCACTATTGGCGGGGCAAATGGAGTTTATGTTGACCCCGATGGTAACCTGGTAATCGCCAGTGTAATCGATCGCACCTTATATATCGTCGATCCTGAAAGTGGCGATATCCTCGAACACTACGGCCCCAGTATCGGCGTTGAAGGGCCGGATGATATTGTGTTTGGGCCGGATGGGTCACTCTACTGGACCTCGTTCCTGACCGGGGAAGTGGGGCGGTTAGCGCCGGACGGCACGGTCAGCAAGCAGCTGGTCGCGCCCGGTGTCAACCCGATTGCTATGTCACCAGATGGTCGGCTGTTCGTGGCGCTGTGTTTTATGGGGGATGCGTTGTACGAACTTGACCCCGAATTGATAGAAGAACCGCGCATGATCTATGAAGATCAAGGTGATGGCTGTGGCCTTAACGCGATGAGCTTTGGCCCGGATGGGCTGCTTTACGGCCCACGCTGGTTCCAGCAAAAAGTGGTCAAGGTCGACGTAGACTCGGGCGAGGTCACCACCGTGATCGATGGATTAGGGGTGCCCGCTGCGGCGAAATTCGACTCGCAAGGCCACTTGTATATTGTCGATCAACTGGCGGGGGCGATCATACGGGCCGATCTAGAGACCGGTGAACAAACCGTGATAGCCTCTGGGTTAGAGGGATTAGATAATATTGCGTTCGACGCCGATGATCGTCTATTTGCGTCTCACGCCCAAGATGGCTCAATCCTTGAAGTACTTCCGGATGGAACGGTGCGCACAATCCAGCCCCCCGGTATGATCGCACTGTATGGTGTGGCGGCTGTTGATGATACGGTTTATGTGGCCGATCTATTCTCTCTGCGTGAATTCGACGCGGAGACCGGCGAGTTGATACATACGCAGCGGAGCGTGATTGGTATGCCCGGCGGCATCGTCGGCCCATTCACAGTAGCGGCGGGTGAGGAATACCTCATTTTGACCACCTGGTTTGGCAATGAGGTCCAGGTTTGGGACCCTGTCGCCCGCGAACCGATAGCAACCTATCACGACTTCGCGGTGCCAATGAATGCCATCGAATTCCAGGGTGACCTGGTGGTAATCGAGCTGGGCACAGGAAGCATCACGCGCCTGAGCGATGACGAGCATATTTTAATTGCCAACGCCGAATCAGGGTTGGCCGTACCGATCGGGTTGGCGGCCTCAGATGATGGTCTGTGGGTCAGCGACTGGGCGACCGGCATGATATGGCAGCTAGTGGCCGATGGTGAAACGCTGGCAGAACCGGTTGCGGTGGCGTCGGGGCTGAAGTTTCCTGAAGGCCTCGCGCTGATGCCGGATGGTGATGCGCTGCTGGTCGTTGAAGCAGGTACGGGCAGCGTATTATCGGTAGATTTGGCATCCGGCGAGGTGACTACTCTCGCCTCCGAGCTGGGTTTGGGTGCACCCGGAGTTGAGGGAATGCCGCCGACCTGGGGCTTCAACGGGATCGCGGTAGCACACGATGGCACGATCTTCGTGACAGGTGATGTGTCGAAAGTATTGTATCGCATCACACCGTAGGGGTATGGGTATCATCATATGCTGACAAAAGCAGTGGGCTTCGGCTTGACCCGTTAGCTTTAGGATAACCCACAAATGCGCCTGCCGTGGTGAGGGTGGGGATGGCTTACACAGCTTCCCCACCCTCTGGCCCGCCTCCCGGCGGGCTTTTTGCGTTCCGGGGCGCGCGTGTATAATACGTGTATTACGGCCTCGCGCGCAAGGAACGCACAACATGTCTGGTCCCCCTAATCAACAATCCCAGACCGGCGATGGTAACGTGCAAATCGGTGGCAATGTCGGCCCCGGCAATGCGGCTAAATGGCACTGATGGATTCGGACATTTCTGCCCCATAGGAGAATAGCCTA
>CAZJBO010000129.1:0-7333 GCA_964544075.1 uncultured Anaerolineae bacterium | reverse complement strand
AGCGGTCGCGCTCCTCGGCGAGGCGTGCGGTCTCCTCGGCGAGCGCGGCCAGCATGTGTGCGATCACGTCGGGGTCGTCCGTCTTGGCGTCGAGTTCGCGCAGCTTACCTTGCAGCGCGTCACGCTGCGCTTCGAGGTCTTCTTTCTCGCGCGTGAGCACATCCACCATCGCCTGGAGTACATCGACTTGATCGTCGGCGGTGGCGGCAGCAATTGTGGTCTGCGCATCGTGCAAGGCAGATTGCACCCGATCGCGCTCGTGCGAGAGTTCGTCGCGTTCGATGCACAGCGCTTCCATCTGCTGCGAGATTGACAACGCTGCGTCTCCGTCCAGCTCGGCGGCGGCGATCTGGCTGCGCTGATAGTCCAGCTCGATCTGCAGATTGCGCACCATATCGGTGAGGTCCTCGATCTGCTGGCGGGCATCTTGCAGTTCCTGCCGTGCGGCCTCGGTGATGCTGTCCGGCTCGACCGCAGACGTGGTCGGCGCGGTCGAAGCGACCGCATCGGCAAAGCGTCTGCCGGCAGCGCGCTGCGAGAGGGCCATGACGCCTGCAACCAACGGCGCGAGTTCTTGCAACAAGTTCTGCTCGTCTGCATCCAGCTTACGCCGGCTGTATGACAGCCCAACCGCGATCGCCCCGGTGGTCAGGCCCTGGCTTATCACCGGCTGGATGTAGAGCGGTCCAATCTCCGAGAGGTCGAGGCGCGCGTAGAGGTCGATGAGTTCCGCTGCGTGGCTCTCCGGCAGCAGCGCAGCTTGGTGCTGGGTTTTGAAGGCCTGCACCAGGGTAGGTTGGTCGTCCAGATTGACCGCCAACCCCATGATGAACTTTTGCCGCACCGCATCATAGGCAGCCTGCACGTCGGCCCAACGATCATCAATGGACATCACAACCACGACGTCGGCTTGCAGCAGGGTTGCGATGGTCAAGGCCACTTGTTCGGGGATTTTCTGGGGGTCGCGTTCCGAGAGCATCAGGTCCATCGCCTGGATGATACGGGCGGTGGCAGGCACCGGGTCAGGGTGGTCCTCCGGTGTGGCACGCAACCGGGGCGGCGTTGCGGTGGCTTTGAGGTCGATAGGCGGGGGATGTATAGCATCCACAGGCACGCGCGCCAACCTTGCGATGACATAGCGATAAACGACGGCGACAAATACCGGGCCGGCGGCCAACATAGCCAGACGCACGTCCCCGGCATAATCACCGGGAAGCTGCCCGGTGCTCAGTTTGGCAAGCGTGCTGAAGTAACCGGCCCCGGCCAGCGCGAAGAAGAGCAGCTTGAGCGGCACATCGCGCGTGCTGCGGAGGCGCAGCAGCATGAGCAGAACGCCAAGCACGCACAGCGCCGCCGCGACAAAGGCCCAGGGCAAGGCAAAGCGGCTTTGATTAAATGGCTGGGTTTCGGCCAGGCTCTGCCACTGCTGCCCGGTGTAGGCATATCCGGCGCCGACCAGTATCAGCAGGGCAGCCATCCCCAGGTGCAGCCAGCGCGCAGCGCGGCGGTTTGCTTCGGCGCCGAGAAAGGCCCAGCCCGCCCAAAGCAACACAAGGATGTTGGCGGCCTGCTCCAGCGGGGGGAGTATGGCGCTGCTCGGCATATCGGCGCGCAGCGCAAGGAGTGCGCCGAGCATCAGCGCGCCCCACACTATCGACATCCCCGCCGCACCGATGGCATAGCGCCCGGCGCCGGCATCTACTTGTCCTGTGCGTCGCAAGCGCTGGCCTAGCGCCATGAAAAATGCGGTTTGGCTCAGGCCGATAACGACTAAGAAGTAAAGCAGATTGCCCGGCGTATTGATAAATAGATAGGAGATATTAACATCCACGTCGTCACACTGTTCCTATTATACACGCTACATGATGCCATTATATCATGCAGCGCTGCCGTATACCCGTCAAGACGGGCCAACAAGGTTAGAGTATTCCAACCGGAGATGCAGAACTGCCGGTTAAAGTGCCTGTGTAGTTAGCGTGGAGAGAACCCGGCACAAACCCGACGCAAATATTGGGCCGACTCCGGGCCACGCCGACCGACCGTTTCCTAACTTGGCAGCGCGGATGTCTTGTTCCAAGAGTCTGCTATATGTGGTAAAATCTCTTCACGGAACAGTATCTGTTCACCTGCTCTCTATGGGGACGCCGTGGGCATTCCCTTCGGTCTCCCCACACCCCACGCTTGCGCGGAGTCTTCGAAGGACTTATACCTGCATTTGCGCGGTTTTGCCGCGCTTAGAAAGGTGTGGAGGCTGGTGACCGAAGGGGATGCCTAAGGCTCACAGCTCCATGTGAACAGATACCCAAAAAGCAATCGACGATTTGACATAGCATTCAAAATAAGATGACATCGGTTCGCTTGATGCAAGCATAGTAATGACCCATGAAACGTATTTGGCTTAGCCTCTTCCTGTTGGCGCTGGCGATGCTGGCGTGTAGCCGTGACGTATCGCAGCCCGTCTATACCGTCACAGCGACCCCACCACCGGCCTCACCTATCGACAGCGTGATGCACGCCCCCGACACACCAACCCTCACAGCCGATGCGCCACCCGACATGCCCACCACCCCCACGCCCAACCCCACCCCCAGCCCCGACCCCGAAGGCCCGACCTACATCGTGCAGGCCGGCGATACCCTACCCGACATCGCGCTTCTATATGACACCAGCGTGGCCGACCTTCAAGTGCTCAACGACATGGCCGACGAACCAGACCTCTACCCCGGTCTGGCGGTCCGGGTGCCGGGTGCACCGGTCCAGACCGGCCCCACCTACAAGATCATCCCCGACAGCGAACTGATGTATGGCCCCGGCCTTTACGGGTTCGATGCGCGCGCCTTTGCCGCACAGCTCCCCGGCTATCTGGCCTCCTATGTCGAAGAAATTGACGGCACTACCTTCACCGGGGCAGAGATCGTGCAGATGGTCGCACAAAACTTCAGCGTCAACCCCCGCGTGCTGCTTGCCTTGCTTGAATACAAGAGCGGCTGGCTGCTCAACCCCACCCTCAGCGAATTCGAGATTGATTACCCTATGGGTTATGCAGAAGAACGCTACGCGGGCTTGTATCAACAACTACGCTGGGCAGCAGATACGCTCAACGCCGGCTATTATGGCGTGCACGACCGAGGTCTATCGGCGCTCACCTTCCCCGACGGCACACGCATTGCGCTTGCACCAGAGATCAACGCCGGCACCGCCGCCGTACAATACCTCTTCGCCCAGACCCACACGCAAAACACCTGGCAAGCACAGGTTGCGCCCGGCGGCTTCTATACAACCTTCGTCGCCCTGTTCGGCAATCCCTTCACCTATGCAGTAGAACCTCTGCTGCCGCCCGACCTGGTACAACCTCCGCTGCGCTTGCCCTGGGCCGAGGACGAGACCTGGTATTACACCGGCGGGCCACACGGCGCATGGGCGAGCGGGAGCGCGTGGGGCGCGGTAGACTTTGCCCCGCCCGGCGAGATGATGGGCTGCTACACCTCCGAGACACCGGCGCGTGCGATGGCGGCAGGCGTAGTCGCGCGGAGCGCGCGCGGTGCGCTGCTGCTTGATCTGGACGGAGACGGCTATGAGGGGACCGGCTGGGTGATCTTCTACCTGCACCTAAGCGATCGCGCCGAGGTGGGGGCGGTGCTGGCCGCCGGTGACGTGGTGGGTTACCCCTCTTGCGAGGGCGGCTATACGATGGCGACGCATGTACACATCGCACGGAAGTATAACGGCGAATGGATGCCAGCCCAATGTCCAAACTGTGCGTCCACGCGCCGCGCGCCGATGTTCACTATGGGGCAATGGACTGTGGGAGAGGTTTTAGGCCAAGAGTACGACGGCTATATGACACGCGGCGAGATTTACCGGGAGGCATTCGACGGAGGGCGCGAAGACGCGGTCAACGGTGTGGGATGGTGAAGCCACCCCCGCCCCGCCTTGCCCCAGAGTTTTGAGCTATGCCCGTTCGTGTGGTAGGATTTGGCCGGATAACATGAACCGCATTCACAGGAGGTCAGCTTCGTATGGCAGGCGTGAAACCCTTTCGAGGCGTGCGCTACAACACCGAACGTTTCGACGATATGCAAGCCGTGGTGAGCCAACCATATGACCGAGTCCGCCACGGGCTGCAAGATAAATATTATGCCCTCAGCCCCTATACAATCGTGCGTATTATCAAGGGCAAAGAGGAAGAAGGCGACCTGCCCGACGCGCCAGAAGGCCCAAATGTATACACACGTGCGCGCACCTATTACGAACAGTGGCGCAAAGAGGGAGTCCTCGTGCGCGAAGACCGCCCGGCGCTCTATGCCTATGAGCAAACCTTCACGATTGACGGCAAAGAATACGTGCGCCGGGGCATGATCGCAGCGGTCGAGCTGGCCGAGTTCGACGAAGGCATCATCCTCCCGCACGAGCGCACCCACAGCGGCCCAAAGGTGGACCGGCTGCGCCTGCTGCGCACTATGGAGGTCGATAGCTGGCAAATCTTCATGCTCTACCCCGACGAGGAAAACAAGGTCAATGCCTTGCTGTATGGGGCGATAGGCGACCGCGCGCCCGATATTGATGTGGTGGAACTCTTCGAGAACACGGTGCGGCAGCGTGTCTGGGTCATCACAGACCCGGACGTCATCGCGGCGGTTCGGGCAGAGATGGCCCCCAAGCGCAACCTCATCATCGCCGATGGACACCACCGCTACGAAACCGGCCTCAACTATCGCAACGCACAGCGCCGCGCCCATCCCGACGCGCCCGCCGACGCCGCGTTTAACTACATCCAAGCAACCCTGGTCAGCATGGATGACCCCGGCCTGGTCGTCTTGCCCACACACCGCGAGATACGCAACTTCACAGCCACCCGCCCGACAGAAATATTGCAGCGCGCCGAGGCACACTTTGTCATCACCCCCGCCGCCGATCTGAACGCTTGTCTCTCGGCGGTGAATACCGACCCGAACGGGCACGCCTTTGGGTTCTATGGCGGCAAGGCGCTGGGCTTTCATGTGCTGACGCTTAAAAATAGCAACGCGGTCGATACACTCATCGCCGGGGACCAATCGCATGAGTGGAAGGCGCTTTCGGTCAGCATCCTGCACCGGATTCTGCTAGACCAGATCGCCGGGGTGCCCGCCGAGGGCATTGAAGACAAATCGATGATCCGCTACCACAGAGACCCACAAATGCCGGTCGATGCGGTAGACGCGGGCGAGGCAAACTTCGTGTTCTTCCTCAGCCCCACGCGCATGACGCAGATCAAGGCCTGCACTACGCACGGCGAAAAGATGCCGCAGAAAAGCACCGATTTCTATCCCAAAGTAATCTCCGGGCTGACGCTGTTCCCGGTCAATCTTGACGAACGCCTGCCCTGACCGGGCCGCGCAATAGGTAGGTTGGTACCGCTACTTTGCATCATCTGGGCAAACTCAACTACCGAACCTGCTTTATAATAAGCACTCTGCTGCTTTCGCTCAGCTGTTTCTGCTGCGCCGCAGAAGGCTTGGTGCTGGCCGTTGGCCGCACAACATCGCCGCCCAACCCCACCTCACTGCGCCACGACCTACGCGCACACTTGGAACGTGTCCGGCAAGCCTATCGGCAGGTCGAGGCGCGGTGGCCCCCGTCCACAGAATCCGGACCGCCGCTTTGCGACACTACACAACCACAAGTCGAGATGCCGGACATCTTCGTGCTGCGCTCCGATGCCGCGCGCGCATCGCCCCGGCTGGCCGAGGCCGCCGACCGACTCAACCATGCCATCGATCAGATCACATGGGCCATCTTGCGCCTAGAAGCATACTGCACAGCGCCTGCACCCGACGCGCCGGAAGGATGGGACACGGGCGCGTCCTTCCTGAGGGGCGCACAAGAGGCGCTTGATGCGGCGGCGGCACTGCTCGACGCACCTTGATGGGACCGGCATTACCCGTTTACTCATTTTCCTCTAAACTTAGACGCGGCAAAAATAGTATATAGTATCTGTTCATTTGCTCTCTGTGGGGGCATTGAGCCGGGGGCATTCCCTTCGGTCACCCCACACCTCCGCCTGCGCGGAGGTGACCTGCATTTGCGCGGCTTTGCCGCGCTTAGAAAGGGAACAGGGGCCTAAAGGTCTGGTGACCGAAGGGAATGCCTAAGGTTCAAAGCTCCCGGTGAATAGATACGTAGTATAATACCATCATGATGGACGCTGGGGCGCCGGGGGCTGAAGCCGACCGTGCCGAAGACGTGCAACGCCTACGTCCGAGGGTCGGCGCGCGCCGACATTTACTAAGTGGATAGCACTATTGACTCAAGCCTCTAACATTGGCAGCGTGACAACGTGAACTGGATTGGTCTAATTGGACGTGCACTGCGCCCTTTGATACGGCATACATCACCCCCGGCTGCGCCGGAACGAGTGCTCATTGTCAAGCCCTGCTGCATCGGCGATGTGATCTTTGCCACGCCGCTCCTCGACTGTCTGCGGCGCGCCTGGCCGGACGCAGCCATCGACTGGTTGGTGGATAAATGGTCGGCACAGGCGATTGAGAACCACCCTGCGCTCAACAAGGTCTTATACATCGCGCGCAGCTGGCGCGGCCAGGCCGCACAGATGTCCGGCTATGATCTCTTAGTAGTCCCCGACCGAAGTTCGCGGCTCGGCCTGGCCGCGCTGCTCTCGCGCACACCGTATCGTGCCGGGCTGGATAGCGCAGGGCGCGGCTTCGCCTACACGGTGCGCGCGCCGATCAACCCGGCAGAGCGACGCCACGAATCCGAGATATACCTCGATGTGGCGCGCGCGTTGGGCCTGGATACCACCGGCGCACAGGCACACTTCGTGCCCACCCCGGCACATATCGAGCGCATTACCAACAAGCTCGACCTCGGTCGTCCCTTCGTCGTGCTCCACCCGGCTGGCGGGGCCAACCCCGGCGCGCGGATGCCGCTTAAACGCTGGCAGGCAGAGAACTTCGCGGCGCTGGCCGAGCGCTGTGTCACACATCTGGGCTTGCGGGTGATGGTGTTGGGTGGGCCGGGCGATGGCCCGATCACGGCGCGTGTGCTGCGCGCGATGCGGGTACCGGCGATCGACTTAACCGGGCAGCTCAACATCGGCGAGGCGGCGGCGCTGGCGCAGCGCGCCACAGTGTATATCGGCAACGATACGGGGATGTCGCATGTGGCGGCGGCGGCGGGTGCGCGTGTCCTGATGATCTTCGGCCCCTCCGACCCGCGTCGCTACGGCCCCTTCGCGACTCCGGGCCGTGCACGCTATGCTTGGCTGCCGGTTACGCTGCCGGGAGGGGTGAGCGCGGGCGCGCTCGGCTCACTGCACCCCGCCTCGCGGCCCCTC
>CAZJBO010000128.1:0-7333 GCA_964544075.1 uncultured Anaerolineae bacterium | reverse complement strand
ACCCAGCCAACGTCCGTAGATATAGAGGCGAGCGTATGCTTGGCTTGTCGGTGTCCGGTCGCCCAGCCCGCGCACCTCCACCCACCACCAGAGCGCCAGCCCCATGAGCGGGATTGCAACTATCAAGATAAGTACGAAGAGCAGGGTTATCAGGATGCCGCGCAGTAGTGTGCTGCCATGCGAGCTGAGCGAGCCGCTCTCCAGCTGCTCTTGCGCGGGCGCTGTGACGGTCACCGCCGGCGCGGGGGTGGGGTCGGGAGTAGGGGTTGCGGTGGGTATCATCTGCCCGGAGACCACGCCGCCGCTGTTTGCTTGCGGTGTGGCGGTGATGATGAGGGGGGTAGGTGTGGGGAGAGGCGTAGGTGTGGGGGGGGCATTGCGCGCGGGCAGAGGGCGTCCGGCGGTCGGCTCAAACTCTATCCAGCCGTAGCGTGGGAAGAATACCTCGACCCAGGCGTGCGCGTCGCTCTCGCGCACGGTATAGCGTTCCCCGATATCGTCCCACGTGCCTTCCGAGAAGCCGCCCACCATGCGGGCAGGCACGCCCAGCGTGCGCAGCATTATCACCATTGACGAAGCGTAGTAGCTGCAATAGCCCTCTTGCAGTTCAAAGAGCACCCAATCGACAAAGTCGGGACGGTCTGATGGGGGGATAGGGGACTGTTCATTATAGTGAATGTTGACACGCAGCCATGATTCTAGGGCGCGGGCTTGGTCATAAGGATTGTTCGCGCCGACCGAGTCAACGACGCGCCGCGCCAGGTCGCGTGTGCGTTGGGTGACGGTGTCGGGCAGTTGTAGATAGCGCTCGGTTACCCATGCCGGATATGTCGTGTCGTCGCTGCGCAGTTTTCCAGGGTCCGCCTTGCTGATGAGCGAGAGCGCGTCGTAATAATCACCGGGCCGCAGTGCACGGTCCAACACCATGCCCAACACGCTGACCGGACGGTCTCCTTCCATAATTAAATCAACCTCGGAGGGCAGCCCGATTTGCAAAGGTTGTTGGGCGGTGTAGACCAGCGTGGTCGGCTTTGACGATGCCCAACTAAAGCGCTGTACTACCTGCCGCTGTTCCCAGAACTGTGGTGCTTCTAGGATCTTCGCCGCCGGCACAGGGTTCTGGCTGTGCGTGTGGGTATCGGAGTGCCAGCGTCTCCCGTCGTAGCTGTCATAGGCGCGTGCCCGCCAATAGAAGCGGTGCGTGCCGGGGTCGGAGGCGTTAAGCCGCACATACATCACATCGCCTCCGCCCAGGTTGATCGGGCCGCCCAGGGCCAGGTTTTTGGCATCGAAGTAGCCGGGCGAGTTTGGCCTATTGGCGCCGGATTGACGCGCTGCGGTAAACATGGCGTCGAGCCGTGCTTCAATGTCGTCGAGCGGGCGGTCGATCCATTGTGCTTTGAACTGTGCAAGCGCTTCGGGGTCGATGGAGGGCAGCGCCGATACCACGAGGCCCAGCAGCAGGGCGATCGTTACCCCTGCGCGGAACCAATCCATCGTAGGTGGTGTGGCTGATGATGTCCCGGCGTCCCCCACGCCTACCGCGACCGGGAGCTGGCGATAATACCAGGTGCGCCGACGGATTTGTAGGTGCGAGTCGGCGGCTAACAGCAGCGCCCATATGCCGTAGATGATGAGGAAGACATCAAGGTGTCGTGGCCCGTCGTAGAATAGGTTGTTCGCCAGCAGCACGATCCCGGTCGGGATGACGACACGTCCCAGCCGGTTGAGCCGGAAGGTATGCCATGCGGCGTTGTGGCCCAGGTGCCAAAACAGGATGTTGGTGAACAAGGTGAAGACCAGAGGATCGGTTGTTTGGTCGAATTCGCCGGCGACGGCGGCGTTGAGCCAGGCGCTCAGGCGTGCGCTGAGCGTAGCAATGCGCGCTGGCCAGCTGAGGTCTGGGAGCTGTGCGCCGGCGGTTAGCCATAGGGTGAAGAGTAGGCCGTACACGATGCTCAGCAGCAGCGCGCTAAGCTCGGTGAAGCGTGACTTCGCCAGCAGCATACCCAACACGAGCGCCAGCAGCGATACAAGCGCTAATTGTCTCAGGCTGGCTGCCGATCCTGACGCCGCGACCCCAACGGCTACGGTCCACAGGAGGGCAATCAATAGGGCAAGGACAAATAGATTGGCACGATCGATGCGGGTTACGTAGGCGAGGCGGTGTACAAACGTGCGAAGGCGGACCATACCCATAACGACGTTAGATTAACTCCACAATACGATTCCAATGCACCCACGCCTTAAGCGCTGATGGCATACAAAAAAGCAGAGGGCATACATAAAAGTATACACCCTCTGCGATGAGCACGCCCAGAGAGACTCGAACTCCCGACCTTCTGGTCCGCAACCAGACGCTCTATCCACTGAGCTATGGGCGCATGATGGCGGGGAGACAGGGATTCGAACCCTGGATGGAGCTACAAACCCCATAACCGCTTAGCAGGCGGCCCCAATCGTCCACTCTGGCATCTCCCCTATGGTTCATGTTCAGGTTCCAAAGGCGGAGGGAGAGGGATTCGAACCCCCGGAGATACATAGTACCTCAGTGGTTTTCAAGACCACCGCCTTCGTCCACTCGGCCATCCCTCCGGGGTGACCACGCCGTCGAACGTCGCATTTACTGCCGATGCTCAACGGTGCCGGAGTATAGCACAAAGGCGGGACGGACGCAAAAATCTGGCAGCGGTGCAGAACAAACATATCACGGATCGATTCTCCCTTCCCCTTAGCCCTTTACCCCAAACCTCACCGCAAGCTATAATGGACCTCGTGTTTAGTTTATAGTTTATAACAGAAGGGAAAGAATCTTTATGCTCTTTCAACGCCATACAATTAACCCGGTCCTCGAACCCAACCCGCTCCACCCCTGGGAGGCGCTCAATGTTTTCAACTGCGCGGTGGTGCACCATAACGGTCTGTTCCATATGCACTATCGCGCGCAGGGCCTGAACTATATATCGTATATCGGCTATGCGGTCAGCGCCGACGGTGTCCACTGGAACCGTTTGAGCGCACCTGTCCTTAGCCCTGCCAATGAAAACGAGACACGCGGTGTCGAAGACCCGCGCGTTGTCGAGATCGACGGCACTTTCTATATGACTTATACTGCCTATTCACCCAATGGCATCGTGGCGATGATCGCGCGCAGCGATAACCTGATTACGTGGGAGCGCGTGGCAGAGTTCGAGTGGGATAATAAGGATCATGTGCTTTTCCCACGCAAGATCGACGGGCGCTATGTTATGCTGCACCGCCGCCCACCCGACATCTGGATTGCGTTTAGCGAAGACCTTATCACCTGGAAGGACAAGCAAGCGATCATGCAGCCTGTGCCGGGCACTTGGGAGAACGAGAAGATCGGCACGAGCGGCCCGCCCATCTACACTGACGCGGGTTGGCTGCTGATCTATCATGGGGTAGAGGTTTGCGGAGATACCCCCTTTGTCTATCGGCAGGGTTTAGCCTTGCTCGACCGCGATGACCCTAGCAAGGTGCTGCACCGTGCCTCCACACCGGTCTTTGAGCCGCAAGAGACCTGGGAGATCAGGGGAGATGTGCCGAACGTGGTCTTTAGCTGTGCTAACCCGGTTGTCGATGGCACCGTCTATCTTTACTACGGTGGCGCAGACCGCCTGATCGGGTTGGCGACCGCACCGTTGGCCGACGTTCTGGAGGTGGCGCACGCTTGATTGCCTCATATGTCGGTCACTTGGCCGCGCTTGCAACCTCGGCTGCCTGGACCGGTATGTCAATTTCCTTCACGATGGCCGGGCGCATGGTCGGCTCGGCAGTTGTCAACCGGACGCGCCTGTTGCTCGCGCTTGTGTTTGTCATCCTAACCCACCGCGTCGTGCAGGGCACCCTTGCCCCGTTTGACGCGGCGCTTTTCCGCTGGGGCTGGCTTGGTTTATCGGGCACCGTTGGTTTGGTGATCGGCGACGCCTTTCTATTCCAGGCCCTAGTGGTCATCGGGCCGCGTCTCTCGATGTTGCTGCTGTCGCTTAACCCGATGTTCAGCACCATCATCGCGTGGATATGGTTGGGCGAAGTGTTGGATGCTGCGACTCTGCTCGGTATCGCTTTGGTGGTGGGCGGGGTGGTGCTGGTGGTCTCGGACCAGAAGAACGGCAAGGAAACCGGTGCACCGGGGGGACATCTGACGCCCCGCCAATATGGAGTCGGCATTCTGTTGGGGCTGGGCGGCGCACTGTGCCAGTCTATCGGGTTGGTTATGGCGAAGCAAGGTTTGGTCGATAACTTCCCGGCGCTGTCGGGCAATGTGATTCGGCTCTCCGTCGCAACGCTGGCGATCTGGACGTTTACTATCTTGCGTGGCCGGGCCGTCGAGAACTTCTGTACTCTAAAGGAAAACCCCCGCGCCCTGAAGACTCTGTTTACCGGCACGGTAGTGGGGCCGTTCCTCGGCGTGTGGATGTCACTGATCGCGGTGCAGAAGGCGCCGGTTGGTATCGCCTCAACGCTGATGGGGCTGGCCCCGGTCTTGCTGCTGCCGGTTGGACACTTTCTGTTTGACGAGCGTATCACCGCGCGTGCCATCATTGGGACGGTGGTTGCTTTTGTCGGGACGGCTATATTGTTTCTGTAGTGTCGGGATGGTCCGTCGGGCCATCCTTTTACTCATGCATAGCCCGGTGTTTCCCGCAGTGCATCGCCCGCAAAAGATGTGTTGTGATTGGGGCAAAATAGTATTGCCGTACTACTTCGTTGTGGCATAATATGGCCGTCTTTAGTGACCGGAGGGTATATAAGGCAGGCGATTTATGCACAACACTTTTATCTATCGCGATGGGCATTTGCAATGCGACGGCGTCTCTTTGGCAAAGATTGCGCGCGCTGTCGGCACCCCGGCGTGGGTCTATAGCCAGGCGCGCATTGAGGCCAATTATCATGCTGTCGTGGAGGCCTTCGCACCGCTTGGCGCCGAGCTGCACTTCTCGCTCAAATCTAATGCAAACTTGCGAGTCTTGCGCCTTTTAGCCAAGCTCGGAGCGGGGGCGGATGTTGTTTCCGGCGGTGAAATATTCAAAGCGCTGCGCGCCGGATTTGCACCGGAGGAGATTGTATTCGCCGGGGTGGGGAAGACGCGCGCCGAGCTGATCTATGCCTTGCAGCAAGGTATTGGTTGGTTTAACGTCGAATCGGTGCAGGAGCTGGAGCTATTAAACCGGCTCTCTATTGCCGAGGGTGTGATGTTACCGCGCGTAGCGCTGCGTCTGAATCCTAATGTCTATGCCGAGACACATGCGCACATGGCTACGGGCCACGTTACCGCCAAGTTCGGGATCGACTTCCCGACCGCTGCGCGCATCGCTCAGGTGTGGCATACGCGCTTCCCGAACCTACGGCTGGCGGGTGTCCATATCCATATTGGATCGCAGCTTGCCACGCCGGTACCCACGGTCACGGCGGTGCAGCGTACATTGGCTTTCATTGACGATATTAGCGCCGTGCATCAGATTGAGGCAATCAATATCGGCGGTGGCTTACCGATCGCCTATCGAGACGACGAACGCCCGGCCACGGTCGAGGCCTTCGCTGCTGCGCTCATCCCTCGTCTGGCGGATTCGGGTCTGCGCCTGATGATGGAACCGGGGCGGCGTATTGTGGGGGATGCCGGTGTGTTGTTGATGGAAGTGCAGTACGTCAAGGCGCGGGCGGGGATGTGTTTTGTCATCACCGACGGTGGTATGGACGATCTGTTGCGTACTGTGCTCTATGGGGTAAGCCATAGGGTTTGGCCGCTCGTGCAGCGGGAAGCTCCCACCGCTCCTACACAGATCGCGGGGCCGATCTGTGAGAGTGCAGATTTCCTTGCGCGCGATGTCGCGTTGCCGCCGCTGGCGCCGGGCGACCTTCTGGCGGTGATGGACACCGGCGCATACGGCGCGGCGATGTCTACGACCTATAACGCGCGTCCGCTTGCGCCGGAGGTGATGGTTGCCGATGGTGGTTTCGAGGTTGTGCGTCGCCGCCAAACCTGGGAGGATTTGGTGAGTTTAGAGGTTCTAGATTGCCCGGCTTAGGGTTTTAGTTTGGCTGAGGCATGGTGCTGACCTCTACGTATTTCTTCCAGCTATCCGGCCCGCTGCCTATGGATATCACCAGGTAGCTGGTACGCGGGGTTTTCGGCTCCCAGCGCATCTTCATGCCGGCTTCGTTTGGGAGCCGGCTCCCCTTGCGGTGGTTGCACCAATAGCACGCACAGACGGTATTGGTCCAGCCGTCCTTGCCGCCGCGCGCGCGTGGGATGACATGATCGATCGTGAAGTCTTGCTTGTGCAGAACCTTGCCGCGCTGCACTTCGCCGATCTTGGCCCCACAGTATACGCAGATATAGCCGTCGCGCGCCAATACACCGCGTCGGCTCCAGCGCGCGTTGCGCCGGGGCACGTTGACGTAATATTGCAACGCGATCACCGAAGGCACAGAATATTTGCTGCGCACCGTGCGCAAGAAGCGCCCGCTATCTTCAATGATCCGGGCTTTACCGGCCATAACCAGGTTGATTGCACGCGGGACTGAGACAATATCAATCGGTTCCCATGTGCTGCCGTTGAGCAATAGCACCCTGCCATGCACGATTTCAAAACCTCCCGCCCGCGCGGTCCTACACGTACACGGCCCACACGGGACATTCTCCCCTGTAGGGCTTGAACCCACATGCCGGCCAATCTCCGGGGGGTCTACTCACCACGACCGATCTTTAGATTTTCCCACGCGCGTATATTAGCCTTTTTGCTCTGTTTGTGCCAATGCCACGCTGTATGTTTACTGCGTATTGGGGCCAGAATGCAAAAAGCGCCCTTGTTATGGGGCGCTTTTTCGGCATTACTAAGGCTTACGCGGCTACTCTCGGATGTCGACGCTTGCCAGCATTGCTTCCATGAGCGGCCAATTCTCACCCCAGTCTTCCGCCGGCGCGCCGGCTGAGATGATATAGTGATGTCCGTTATCGGACTTTGTTATCACGACGTAGGTGCGCATCAGCGGGTTTTCAGGGTTTGAAAACTCGCGTCCTTCGACGGTGACCGCCAGGGCTGGCCGACCATCGTCGATGGTGGTTTCGACGATCTCGCCGATGAGTGCGTAATGTCCGCCGCGCAGTGGCCCACGTTCTAGATACAGGTCGAAAGCATCCTGTAGGGTCTCGGAGTAGAAGTTATCGGTGCGGAAGATGGAGATGCTGGGGCCGGGCTGCGGTGGCATCACGAAGATTGTATTCAGCTCGCCGAAGAGCAACAAGCCCACGTCAAGCACCTGGTAGACCCATCCTTCGGGGTAGTCCATGTGGAAGGCGGGGGTTTGG
>CAZJBO010000127.1:0-7345 GCA_964544075.1 uncultured Anaerolineae bacterium | reverse complement strand
CGGTCATTAGCGGACCACGCATACAATAAGTTCTCCAGCTCGTCCACATAGCGCTCCACATCGGCGATTTCATCCATGATGGCGGCGTACGCCGGGTTTGAGCCGAAGGCCCCGCGCGGCAAATCGGCGCCGAGTGTTTTCTTCTCCGATGCTATGATCGGCAAAGCATCGCGCCGGTGGAGAGGTTTTTTAGGTGCTGGAGGCGAAGGCTTCTTGGGTGCTGGAGGCGAAGGCTTCTTGGGTGCGGGAGCGGGCTTCTTGGATGTGGGAGCGGGCCTCTTGGGTGCGGGAGCGGGCCTCTTTGATACAAGGGGGGTGGGCTTCTTCTGTGCTGGTTTCAGCGGCGGGCGCTTCAAAGGCAGGGGCGGGACGGTGTGTCCTTTCAATGCGGATGCGGCTTGGATGCGAGCTTCATAGTGCGTACGCAGTTGACGCAGCCGGTCCTTTACTGCGTCCAGGTCTTGGCGCAGATCGCGTGATTGTACATCGATTTCTTTGTAGACGCGGTTTGCTAAATCCTGCCATTGTTCGGCCAATACCGATGCTTGGTTTTCTAGGAAGGAGCGGAACTGATAGCCGCGCGCGCGGATGTTTTCAACCTTCACCGGGAGATCGCGCACCCGCGACTCGACACGCTCGACGATTTCGCGTGCTTCGACTAAGTTCGCCTGACGTGCGAGTGTCTCCACACGCTGTGCCAGGGCCTCAATTTTGGCTTCGAGGTCCATCTCTTGGGATACTTCTGGCATGTTACTCCTCCTGAAGTGTGATTGTACAAGCGCTTTTGTGCTTAATTCTACTTGCCAACCGTTTCTATAACAACCCCAGGGCCGTATCTGTTCACCTCATCCCTCATCTGACGGGAGTGGATAACTACCCTGCGCCTACTTGTAACTTGAGGTACGCTTCCATGAAGTCGTCGAGCCGTCCATCGAGCACCGCGCTCGTGTTGCCGGTCTCGTGATTGGTGCGTAGGTCTTTGACCATATGGTAGGGGTGCAGCACGTAAGAGCGAATCTGGTTGCCCCAACCCGCGCTGATGTGCTCGCCCTTGAGTTCAGACATCTCTTCTTCTTCCTTGCGCTGCTCAATATCCAACAGCCGCGCCTTGAGCACACGCATGGCGCGCTCTTTGTTCTGGGTTTGGCTGCGTTCGTTCTGACAGCTCACCACAAGGCCGGTCGGTAGGTGGGTGATGCGCACGGCGGTATCGTTCTTCTGGACGTGTTGGCCGCCTGCGCCACCGGCACGGAAGGTGTCGATCTGGATATCTTTATCGTTGATGGTGACTTCTATCTCGCCCTGTACATCAGGCCACACCTCGACAAGCGCGAAGGAAGTGTGGCGGCGGCTATTGGCGTCAAAGGGGGAGATGCGCACAAGGCGGTGCACGCCTCGCTCGGAGCGCAGATATCCGAAGGCATACTCGCCGCTCAGCGATACCGAGACGCTTTTGATGCCGGCCTCGTCACCGGGGGTTTGGTCGAGTATCGCGGTTTTATAGCCGTGTGCCTCGGCCCAGCGTAGGTACATGCGCAAGAGCATCTGCGCCCAGTCTTGCGCCTCGGTGCCGCCGGCCCCGGCGTGGATGGCGAGCACGGCGTTTTCGCGGTCATAGCGGCCCGAAAGCATCGCCTGGAACTCTAGATGCCCAACCGCTGCTTCCAGCGCGGCGACTTCTTCGGCGATGTCGGCGGCAAAGTCGTCATCATCCAGCTCGGCCAGCTCGATGGCATCGGTGATGCGTTGTTGGAGGTCGTGCCAGCGGTCGATCTGGCTGCGGAGCCGCGCGGCTTGCTGTGTGACACGTTGCGCGTTTTCGGGCTTATCCCAGAGCTGAGGGTCGGCGCTTTCTTTTTCGAGACGTGCGAGGGTTTCTCGCTTGCCGACTAAGTCAAAGACGCACCATGAGCTGCGTGAGGGTTTCGTTTAGCGTGGTCAGGCGCGTTTGTAGTTCTTCAGACATTTATGCACTCCTAAATTATGCAGCGGGCCGGTGTCAATCTCCCAGCAAGGCATCCACGAAGGCTTCGGGGTCGAACATCTCGATATCGTCCTTGCCTTCGCCGGTTCCGATGAAGGCAACCGGCATGTGCAGGTCGTTGTAGATGGCGAGGACCATACCGCCCTTCGCGGTGCTGTCGAGCTTGGTCACAATCGCGCCGGAGATATCCACCGTTTCTTGGAACTTCACGGCTTGTGTTAGTGCGTTTTGTCCGGTTGTGCCGTCAAGGACGAGCAGAGTCTCGTGTGGTGCGTCTGCCACGACCTTCTTCATCACCCCGTTGATCTTGCGCAGTTCTTCCATCAGGTTAAAGCGTGTGTGTAGGCGCCCGGCAGTATCGACGATGAGTAGATCATAGCCGCGCGATTCGCAAGCCTTGAGCGCGTCGAAGACCAGCGCGCCGGGATCGGCGCCGTGTTGCCCGGCGATTACCGGGACTTTTGCCCGCGCGCCCCATTGTTGCAACTGTTCGATCGCTGCCGCGCGGAAGGTGTCACCGGCGGCGAGTGCCACATTGCGCCCGGCCCGCTTGAATTTGCCGGCCAGCTTGCCGATGGCGGTGGTCTTGCCGGAGCCGTTCACGCCCACGACCAACAGAACCGATAGAGGCCGTCCGTGCAACATCAGGCGTGCGCGCGGCTCCGAGACGATGGATAGCATCTCTGCGCGGAGGGCGGCGCGCAGCTCATCCTCACGGGTCAGGCCTTCTTTTTTCATGCGTGTGCGCATCTGCTGGATGAGTAAGGTGGTCGTCTTGATGCCCAGGTCGCCCTGGATCATCAACGCTTCGAGGTCTTCCCAGGTATCTTCGTCAATCTCACCGGCGCCCAGAATGTTCGTTATGCGGCCAAAAACCGATTTACGTGTGCGCTCTAAACTTTTCCGAAACAATGCCACGTGATGGTCCTCCTACGCAGACGGCAGAGCGATAAGTGTTTGCCGGTATTTCATTAATCCCCGGACTTCGCGCGGTAGTATAACACAAGCTGTGTCCAACCGCGTGCTCATAATGCGTCGCGCAACATGCGGTCCAGCTCGTCTACGTAATATAGGTTCGGTGGGTGGAAGATGTCGCGGAACAGTGCATAAAGGGTTGGGCGGGTCGGGTCGTCGTCCAGGTGCATACATCCCCCGCCCCGGCTCCCTTCCAGGAAGGCGCGCATCTCGTCTATGCCGTCTTCTGCCGATATACGCCCTGTGTGGATGTCGGCACGCAGCTTGCGCCATGCTTGGAAGCAAAAGATATATTGGATCAGGTCGATATAGCGGTTGGCAGGGATCGCGTAGGTAAACTGGAGCATCCCCAGTGCCTTGAACTGGAGGGCTGCGAAGTGGTCTGGGGCGTTGCGCTTGAGGTCGATCAATGCTTCGTAGGCACGGCGAAAAGCGCGTGCTTCGCCGATGGGGTCGCTGGTGTCGAAGGCGTCATATCCGAATGCGACCGGCTCGCCGCGTGGTTCGATCTCGCGCACCTGCCGGTAGCTTGCTTCGTCCCAGATGCCTTTGGTGAGGCCGCCGACTTTGTGGACCACGCAAAGCGTGCCGCTCCAGTATGCTTCTACGTCGGTGAGGCCGCATGGCTCGTATTTGGACGTCAGGAGGACGAGGTCTGCGGCCACCCGTGCCAACCGGACTAGGTCGGGGTCGTAGGCATTGACGAACACAAAGTTCGGGTACTGCTCGGCCATCTCGGTAAAGCGTTGTTCCAGATACAGTCCCTCTCGGTCGTTGGCCGGTGCGGTTGCGATGACGATCAACACTTCGCCGCGCCGCTGGGTGATGTGTTCGACCTCTTCTGCTACGATGTGGAACCCTTTCTGTGCCACCAGGCGCCCCCATGCTAGGTGTAGGGTTTGTCCTTTGTCCTTTACGCTTTTCATGCGTGCGTCGCTAAAGAGCAGATGCCGGGCGGCTTTTTTGACCTCGGCAAGCTCGGCGGCATTCTGGATGCGTGCTTCAAGCGGGCGTGCGACCTGTTCGTCGAGGTTAAGTTGCTGCAGGAGGCTGGTGTCGTAACGGAGGTGCTTCTCTTGCGCCATCCCGTTAAGCACGCCTATGGTATGGTATTGAGTCAGGTCGAAGAGGTTTTGGTTGGGTATGAATAGGTCGATATCGTGAGTATGTTCGCCCCAATAAGATTCGATGCGCGCGCGCACCGCTGCTTTGTCGAAGTATCCGGGCGGTGTGAAGTCGCGCGCTTCTATGATCTTCTGCTCGATATCGGCACGGCTGAGGCGCAGTTGTTCGGCGTAGTGTTGGCTGACCGTGCTCGCCGCCAGCCCGCAGCGCTCGAAGTTTAGTCTAAGGATCGCTTGCAGCCATACGGGAGTCCCCATATAGGCCGGTGACCGGAACGCGAGGAAGTACTCGTACAAATCTATCGGGCTGATGTCCATCTTTGCACAATAGGCTTCGATTTGCTTCCGCACGCTCGCCGCGCCGATGTGGACACGGCAGCCTGTGTCACGTGTGTAAAAGTAGAACCCATCCACGCCCTGATAACCCAGATTGTGACCCAGCGTGAGTTGTAACAGGTCGGGTTGATAGAAGGGCGCAAGCCCGACGTGGTAATCGTTGCCAAGCAGGATGTCATACTCGCCGTGTGCATACCATGCCGCCACCGCCCGCGAGAAAATCACATAGCGCTGCCGCTCGAATTCGGACATCGCGTGGGGTGTGGTCACTTCGGGGAAGGCTGCGCCCATAGGGAAGGCATCTTCGCCTTCCGGCACTCCGTAGATGTCCGGTTCCGCGTGTTCACCTTTGTAATATATCGCCACCTTTCCCCAAAGCGCGGGTTGTTCTAGCAAATATTGGTTATGAGTCTCGGCCTCAATCTGCCAGACGTGCACGGTGTAGAGCGTCTCGCCATACGCAAACGGCCCCAGATCGACTCCGGTGTCGATGAGAATGCCGTGCGCTTCGAGTTCGGCGCGGTCCCACACCGTGTCGTCGCCATGCCCCGCGATAAAGTCGCCGAGCAGCGGTGCGATGTTATCTACCCGCCATGTCAGGCCGCGCATCTTGGCATAGTGCATCAGCGGGCCGGGGAGTTCGGGTATGACTACGCCCATCCCTCCGGCGCGCCCCAGCCGTACAACAAGCCGGCGGTCTTTGTGCCGCACATTGATATTGCCCCCCTCCCATCCGCCGTTTAGGGCGTGTAGGTTATGTACCTTTGCCCGAATTTCGCCGGCCAGCGTGCTCATCTCTGCACGCACTGCCGTAAGTTCGTTCTCAGCCCCCATCGTTTGCTCCTGACAGTAGGTTGGCACATTGCATAATATTTTAACCGAAGTCCGGCGCTTTTTCCTCTTTGCCGGTTACCGGCATCTGCGGACAATCCACAAGGTTTGGCAAACGCTTGCTCCGTGCTACAATCCCACACGCACAAACGCACGTTATGAGGTTAAATCGATGGACAACGACAGGCCGACGCTCATGAGAAGCATCCTCGGCGCTGCGCTGCGCGGCGCACTGTTTGGCTTGCTACTGGTAGTGGTCTTCAGCACAGGTTACTTCATGCGCGGAAGCCGGCGCTCGCCGTTGGCGTTTGCGCAGGGCGATTACCCCACTTTGAGCGAAGTGCATACCTTGCTCGAAGAACACTTCCTTCACCCACTGCCCGATGAAACCACGATGCAGTACGCTGCCATCCGAGGCATGGTGGGGGCATTGGAGGATCAGCACACCTTTTTCGTCCCGCCGGTGGTCGCCCAGAACGAATCGGATGCACTCGCCGGCGAGTACGGCGGCATCGGGGTTGAGGTACAGCGCGACGCTTCCGGCGACTATATCCTCTATCCCTACCGCGACTCGCCTGCTGCCGAAGCCGGTATTGAGGATGCCGATAAGCTGCGGGCGGTTGATGATGTCCGAGTTACACCCGAAATGCCCCATGACGAAGTGCGACGCATGGTGCGCGGTGAGGTCGGTGACCGTGTCGCCGTCACAGTAGAGCACCGCACAACCGGTGAGACGGCCCGCTATGAGATTGACTTTGCCGTCATCCAGGTGCCCAGCGTCGTCTGGAGCACGCTTACCGAGGCGCCGGAATTCGGCTATATTCACATTCTGCGCTTCACCAGCCGCACACCTGAAGAACTCGAAGAAGCGCTGCATGACCTTGATGCCCAGGGCATTGTCGCGTTGGTGCTGGACCTACGCAACAATTCCGGCGGTTTGCTCGAAGAGGCGGTCGAGGTTGCCAGCTATTTTTTGGATGGCGGTGTGGTGCTCTATGAGGTGCGCAAGGGCGATGCCGAAAGCGTCAAGGAGGCCAGCAGCGGTGGCCTGGAACTGGAACGCCCGATGGTAGTAATCGTCAACAACGGTTCGGCGAGCGCTGCCGAGCTGGTCGCCGGGGCGCTGCGTGATCGTGGCCGTGCGCTGCTCGTCGGCCAGCAGACTTATGGCAAGGGGTCGGTGCAGCTGATCTTTGCGCTCCACGATGGCTCGTCTCTACACATCACTGCTGCCGAATGGTTCACGCCTAACCACAGTGCCATCAATGGGGTGGGGCTGACGCCCGACATCGAGATGATTCATATGTCTGAATACGATGCCGAACTGAGCGAGGCCGTGCGCTATCTGCAAGAACAACTGTCGGAGTAATATCAGAATAAATATGCACGGAGACTTGGTGTAATGGCCCAAAAAGCGAAGAAGAAAAAGAAGGCGGCAATCTCACCCGAAGGTATTAAGATCGTCGCCAGCAACCGTAAGGCAAGCCACGACTACGAACTCGGTGACCGCTGGGAGGCCGGGCTGGTACTGGTCGGTACTGAAATTAAATCTATCCGGACCAGCGGTGCAAACCTCCGCGATAGCTATGTGCAGGCAAGGGGCAACGAGCTTTGGCTCATCAACTGTCATATCGCGACATACCCACATGCCCGCGAGAACCACGAGCCGCGCCGTCCGCGTAAGCTGCTCTTGCACAAGCGCGAGATTGGCCGCATCATCGCGCGCATCACCGAACGTGGCTACACTCTGGTGCCGACACGCCTCTATCTGAAGCATGGCATCGCAAAGGTCGAGATTGCCGTGGCGCGTGGCAAGCGCCAATATGATAAGCGCGCCGCACTCGCCAAAGAGCAAGGCCGCCGTGATATCAACCGTGCCCTCAAGGAACGCAGCCGCGATTACTGAGGGATGATATGCCTCCGGAGAAAGCCGCGCGTCGGTTTGAGCCGTTTGTCCTCGCCGCCATATTACTGGTGGCGGCGCTTTTACGATTCCATGCCCTCGACACTCTCCCGCCCGGCCTTACCCACGACGAGGCCGATGTCGGCTTCTATGCAGCGGCAGTAGCGCGCGGAGAACCCGCCCACTACGACG
>CAZJBO010000126.1:0-7361 GCA_964544075.1 uncultured Anaerolineae bacterium | reverse complement strand
AGGAAAAACCTTTCCCCAGGGTGTCGGGCAATCTGCGCCCTATCGGGCGTACGGCGGACGGGGCATGGGTGGCGATTTATTATTCTTCGGCAATGCCCAATAACCTAGTGCGCTTCACAGAAGACGCCGCCTCGCCCGACGACCTGGTCACGATCACCGATCTGTGGGCACACACCGACCTGGACCCGAAGGTCCTCACCCCTGCCGAAGATTTTCGTTGGAAGTCAAGCGATGGTCTACCGATCCAGGGATGGCTTTACCGTGCCGACCCGAACCTCAAGCGTGCGATCATCCGTGTGCATGGCGGCCCAACCGCGCATGACGAGGATGCGGTCATGACCGACGTGCAATATTGGGTATCGAAGGGCTTCAACGTACTGACGGTAAACTATCGGGGCAGCACCGGCTTTGGCCTACGCTTCCGCGAGGCGATCAAGGATGATGGCTGGGGTGGACGCGAGCAGGATGATATCGCCGCCGGTGCCGAGGCATTGATCCAAGCAGACCTGGCCGCACCGGGGCGCGTAGGGGTAACCGGCACTTCGTATGGCGGTTATAGTGCCTGGTGCCAGATCACCCACTACCCCACAGATATAATCGCAGCGGCGGCCCCGATCTGCGGTATGACCGACCTGGTGGTAGATTACAAGACTACCCGCCCCGATCTGCGACCCTACAGCGCCGAGATGTTGGGCGGTACCCCTGACGAGGTGCCAGACCGTTACAAAGCGCGCTCGCCGATCAACTTTGTACAGAACATTCGCGGCAAACTGCTGATCGTGCAAGGCGCGCAAGACCCCAACGTCACGCCGGAGAACGTGCGGCAAGTGCGTGAGCGCCTGGACGCACACAATATCGCCTATGAACTGCTGATCTTCGAGGATGAAGGGCACGGTATTATCCGTCCGGCAAACCAGGCGAAGGCATTTGCGCGCATCGCGGCGTTCTTTGATGCGGCCCTGGGCTAGCGGTGGCTTGACCGTATAGTTTGCATAAGCAAGGAAGATCAGAGATAGCGTTCCGGTGCGGGCGCAGCGGCAACGCACCGGAACGCTCCGCCGGACTATTGTGTAAAGCCAACCGGCATTATATCATGCAACAAACGACACGTTTTGGAGAGACTTGGCGACTTAATATGCAAGGGCGCGTGATTTATGGTCCGAGAGGATAGCGACGAAGCACTGGTTCGACACGCACAACAAGGCGACCGCGCCGCTTTTTTTGCCCTATACAACCGGTATTTCAACAAGGTGTTCAACCGGGTGAAGAGCAAGGTGCCGGCACAAGAGGCTGAAGATGTGACACAAGAGATTTTTATCGCAGTGCTGCGCTCACTAAACCACTTCGAACACCGCGCGCGCTTTAGTACCTGGCTATATACCATCGTCAGCCGGCAGATTGCTAACTTTTATCGCGGCTATTACAAGAGCGCCGGACGGGTTGTCGATCTGGAAGATAACAACTCAATACCGGCGGTTGACTTTGACGACAAAAGAATCGATGAATGGATGATTATTCAGCGGGCATTACACTGCCTGCCCAAGCACTATCAAGAAGTTATCATGTTGCGTTTTGCTGATGGGCTTACCTTTGCAGAGATAGCCGAACAACGCAACAAATCGCTCGAAGCGACCAAATCGCTCTACCGGCGCGCACTACAGGCAATACGTAAGAAAGTGGATGAACCACATGAATCTTGAACACAGCGACCGGTCACAACTCGATGACGATTTGGCGGCGCTTACCGACGCTTTGTTTGAAGGGCAAACGATCCCACCAACCGCAGATACCGATTTGCAGAGCCTGGGCAGGATCGCACAGAAACTCTATCAGGGCATCGCAGCCGAAGAAGACAACGCGGCCATCCGCGCACGCCTCCGATGCCGCCTTGAGCGCGAGTGGCAGCAAACCCACCGTCGGAAGGTGTGGTGGCCCCGGCAGCGCGCCATGCGTCTTGTGGCAATGGCGGCGGCGCTGGTGTTTGTGATGGTCGCAGTTCTGTTGGCGCTCGACGCCAACAACAATGGCCAGGCCATGCAGGGCACGGCGACCGGCAGCCTCGACATGGGCGGCGTGCTCGCTCTGGCCCTGCTATTGATCGTCGGCGTAATAGTGGTTGTCTGGGCGCTGCGTCGCCGCCGCTGATCTTTTCTCTGCACCTGATATCATCGCCCCGGCAAATTGTTATAGTTTTGTCATTTGGTTTTGATGCAAGATAGATTAATATGGGGGTGGTGTAAGTGAGTGCGTGCCAAACTTTAGCATCACTCAGATTTATATCAGGTTACGGAGAAGCTCTAGCGCCAACGGCGTTAGGGCTTTTCTGTTTATAGACACACCTAGTCCGCGTCGGCGCGCTTGCCCGGTGTGATGTATTTGATCTGTATGAAGGGCTTTACCTGTGCGCCGATGTTATCCCGCATCAAGTGGCCGGATATATGCATTAGAGTATCGCTGTAGCCGGGATCGATGCCCATGCTCGCCAAACAAGGGTAATGATGGTGTCGCAGCCCTGCGGTTTGCTCGGCGTCTTCCACCGAAACCCCAACAAGCCCTTCGGCGACGTGGCGCGCACAGCCGCAGACTGCATCGCGCACCACGTGCGCTGCGGTGATGCTGCGTGTATCGGGGTCGATGGTAAGGGCGACATCCGGCCTGCCAAAGTGACGTGCAAACGTGGCGATGTACGGGGCGTCATATTCTATCTGTTCGCGGCGTGTGGTGGCATAGTGCGTCTCGGTGAGCGTGCAGAGCGGTTTCGGCGTCACGCAGCTCACACCAATATCGGCAAGCCAACGCCGGAGCTGCCGCGCCAGGCCGCGCGGCAACCAATTCTCGTTATCGACCGGGGCCAACACTGCGGCTGCGCCGGTCATCTTGGCGATGTCGGGCAGCAGCTCGGCAATGGCGCGGTGTTCACCGAAGGCGAGTATCAGATCAGCGGGGGGGAGTGTATCGGGGAGGTGGTCTTCGGGATAGTCGATCATAGGTGGGAAGACTGCCGGAGCCTGCCAAATCTCGATGCTCCAATCTGCGGGGCCATGCGCACGGATGTTCGCTACATGCCGCCGCCCGTATTCACCTGAGATGATTGCCAACATACGCATAGAGGTTTGCTCCCGACTACCGTTGACGTCTCTAGCTGCCCTTATTATAGATTTATACGATAGTAATTGCCAACTATAATTGGCCAGGCTTTCGTCCCCCTAGCGCGCTCGGACCACACGCGCCGGGTTACCGGCCACGATCACGCCCGGCGGCACATCCTTAGTCACGACGCTTCCGGCACCGATCACGCTATCGGCGCCGATGTGTACGCCCTTCAACACCAGCGCGTGCATCCCGATGAACACCCCGTCCTCGATCACCACCGGCGCGCTTGCCCCTTGCGAGAGGTGCGCCGCGCGGCCCGCTGTATGGAAGTCGGTATCGACGATCGTGCAGTTTGCGCCCACCGTCACCCCATCGCCGATGTGGATCGACCGCTCGGCACAGAGCACCCCGCCGGTCATCGCGAAGCCCTGCCCGATGCACAGCCGGCTTCCCGGCTGTCGTGCGCTCAATACAACCGGGTGTGCCGGTGCCAGCGGATTGCTGCGCACGGTGGAGCGCAGCCACAAGCCCGGCCCAATATCGATGCGCGCGGCGGCGTGCTTCTGGATGAGCGGGACACCGTAGATATGCCAACCGGCGCGCCATGTGATGCCGTTCATACGGAACTTAACCCACGCCGCCGGCAGCACCAGATAGCGCATCAACTCATTCCAGGCTTTCCAGGGCGTCGCACGTACCAGCGTCGGCAGAGAAGGTTTGTCATTCATCGCGTCCCAGCTCGCTTTCCGCCACCTCATATACCCGCACATCGCCGATTTCGGCGCGCAGCACACCCGCCGGAGCGGGCATATGGTCTGGCCCCAACACCCAATAAGACGCCTCAAAACGCAGCCACCAACCCTCCCGGACGTCTATCTCCGGCCCCGTGTAGTATGCCACATACGGCACGGCAGACATAACCACCGTGCCTGCCGGGAGCGTATCAAGGTATGCGCCGACTTCGAAAGCGGGGCCGGTCTGGAGGCGGTGCTTGGCGACATCCCCCATCAACGGGCTGCGGATGATCGCGCTCTTGAAGAGCAGCGCCTTACTCGCCGCCGGGAGCGTTAATGCTATCAGCATCACAATCGCCACCCTCTGCGCCCAACGCTGTGCAAGGAGGCGTGCCGGTATCATCTTTAATGTGCCCACCAGAGTCTGCGCGCCCATCACCGCCACAAGCGGCAGGATCAGCAACAAAAAGCGCGTCTCGTACGAGAACAGCGCCCACCATACCGCAAACAACGGCCCGCTAAAGATCAACAACAACGCCGCGCGCGCGCGCCCATGCGCTGCCCGCCACAAGCAGGCCGCCATGCCCGCCGTGAACAGCAAGCCCGGCACGAAATAATCCTTGGGGTTGGTGAGGAAAGGGAACAGATTCGCGGGGGTGCGCACGGCCAGCCAAGTCCAGCCGGTCGGCGGCAAGACGAAGCCAAATAGCGCCAGGTTGCGCAGATACCACGGCCCCGCCACCAGCGCCATCGCGCCGAGCATCCGCACGCCCCATCCGTAGTTGCTGCGCACTGTCGGCGTGCTCAAACCCCCGCGCTGCTTACTTCTCAACCACACATACAACACCCAGAGCGGCAGCGTCCCTGCCAACACAAGCGCGCTGTTCTTCGTCCAGGCGGCCAGCCCCGCCATGCCCCCGGCCAAAACCGCATCGCGTGCCCGGCCCGACTCATGATGCCGCCATGCAAAGAACGCTGCCAGCGTAAAAAAGAAGGCTGCCGGCAGGTCGGCATAGCCAGCCGATGCCCAGCTTGTAAATGTTGGTGTCATCGCCAACAGCAGCGCCGCTGCCGCCCCTACCACCGCGCCGTACATCGCGCGCCCCAGAGCATAGGCCGCGCCCAGCACACCCACACTAAGCAGCCCCGGCACCAACCGCGCCATATATTCGTTGATGCCGCCGGTGAGCATATGCGTATAGGTATAGCTCAAAGGCACCAGCATAGGGTAGGCATCATGCAAGGTGTTGTATTTGTTGATAGCGGTCGGCAGCGCGTCGTAATAGTAGATGTGACGGGCCAGCGCGCCATATATTTGCAGTGCGTCGGCGCGACCAAAGGGCCAGTATCCCGCATTGAAAAGCACCAACGCACCTATCCCCACGGTGAGCGTCACCGCTGCCGCCGACACCGGATGACGACGAGCCGCAGCGACGGCACGCGGTATAACACCCGGCCCCGACGTCCGCTGTAATGTGGCCTTTGCCAGCCACCACGCCCCCAGCGCGAAGATCAACAACGCCGCACCTTGTATCACAGCACGGTTAAAGATGCCCGGCGCGGCCCATAGCAGCGCGAACATGCCCAGCGTCAGCGTCCCCACCGAGAGCGCGAGCGTAGTCAACGCCACCACGAGCGGGTCGCGCGGTGCGGGCAGCATCACCAACGCCCAGGGATACATAAAGGTCAACGCCAACACCAGACCTGCCAAGCCCGCCAGAACCTCTATCAAGTTCATCTGTATCTATTCACCTGAGGCTTCGAGTGTTGTGGTTCATCTAACCGCGCACCTCTTCAACGATCCGGCGTAACTGCGCGGCACGGTGGCGGAAGGTGTGCGCTCCGAGCGCCCGCGCCCGCGCCGCCTTGCCCAGACGTATGCGTTCGGCTTCGTGTGCGAGCAGCCAGCGGTAACGTTCGAGCGCTTCTTCCTCGCTGTGCACAATGATTAGCTCTTCCCCCGGCTCGAACCATTCCTCGATACCCTCATAAGGGTTGGCGACAATGCACGCCCCTAACGCGCTCAGCTCAAAGGGGCGCGACGAAGACGAGGCATACACGCTCGCGTGCGCCTTCCGCGTGATGCAGAGGTTGAGCTTGCTTCGGCAAACATATTCGCGCAGCTTGCTAAACGAGAGGTAGGGCAGAGTCTGGGCACGGCCCAGGTCGCCCAGGTTAAGGCCGCGCACCGCGAACTTTCGCTCCGGCATAGCAAGGCTGGGCCGGGTAATCATCGCCTGTATCCAGTCGGCGCGATATTCCTTGCCGTGCCCGAAGAAGAAGGCGTCGATATCCTGCTCGACCGCGATAGGCGCATAGACGGTGGGGTCTACGCCGTAGTACAAGGTATAAACTGCCTTCGCACCCATCGCGCGCAGCGTCTCGGCGCCGCCCTTCGAGTTGCTGATGAAGGCGTCGTACTCATCCAGGTCTGCGCCGGGGTAGATGCGGAAGCCCGATGCAAAGCCCTGGAAGTCCGGCAGGCTGGCGGGCACATCGCCGTCGTAATAGATCATCGGCACACCATAGCGTCGGCGCAAGCTGCGCGCCAGCCCGACGGTTTGGTTTAGCGGCGTGGTGAGGAAGATCACGGCGTCCACATCACGCTCGCGCTCTAAGACACGCCCCAGAGTCCGACGCCAACACGGTACAACGAGGGTTTGTGTCGTCTTGCAGATCAGCTTCTCGCCGGCTGTGAGTGTGTAAGCATCGCGGCGGCCACGGTCCACATCGGCGCGGTGCGCGCCGCCACCGAACGTGCGCACCGCATCGCGCACGCGCTTAAAGATATCACCGGCGCGCTTGGCAGGGTTCGGCACCGCACGCCACCACAAACTCTCGATGGCCGGCCCTTGATAGGGCGCCGCCAATACCTCGACATTTTCTTCATACAGCCCTTTCAGCAGCTGCCACCACGCGGGGGTTGCACTGAAAGGCTGCGTCAGGTCGAGCGAGGAGGCGATGATAAGCAGCTTCATGTGTGCCTCGCTTTCAATACATACACAAAGGCGCGCGCCCACAGGTTCGGCCACACCTGCCGGAGCTTCGGCACGCCCACATATGGGTACACTTCCATAATCTCGAAGCCCAGCGCGCCCGCCCACCACCGGAAGTCTTTCAGCGTCCAGAAGCGCAGATGCTCGCCGGGGAACATCACCCACTGCAACGGGAAGCGCCCCAGCACCAGGCGCAGCCTATGCTGCCACCAGCCTGTGTTGGGTATCGAGACGATGAGAGCAACCCGCGCGCGCTTGCGCAGCCGCAGCAGCAAGCCCTCCGGATCGGGCAGGTGCTCGATAATCTCGGACAGAATGATGTAATCATACTCACGGTCGAGCGCGTCTGTAAGCGGCGCGGTGATGTCAGCCTCAACCACCGTCAGGCCCAGCCCGCGCGCGAATGCTACCGCGTCCGCCGATACATCTACCCCATAGCCCTGTACGCCGCGCGCATCGACCAGATATTTGAGCAGTGCGCCATCCCCACATGCCACATCCAGCACCGAGGCGCCGGGGGGGATGATCGCCGCGAAGA
>CAZJBO010000125.1:0-7409 GCA_964544075.1 uncultured Anaerolineae bacterium | reverse complement strand
ATTGCTCAAAGGTGTGCCGACCGGGTTCACCGTGCCGGTGCGCGAGGTGCGTGCCAGCGCCGGCGCCGGCTTTATCTACCCATTGCTGGGGGCGATGAGCACCATGCCGGGTCTGGCGACCCATCCCGCTTTCATGAATATCGATATCGATCTGGAGACGGGCAAGATCATAGGTATGTTCTAGGCGGTGCACCCGCTTAAGTTAGGCTAGCTTATCCGAGGCGATGTCTGTAAGGGCATCGCCTCGCTGTGCTTCGAGCAACATCTAACCGACCTCCGGCTCTCCTCCCCGACGGGCAAGGTGGTGAACTCGTTGCAACGTTTGCACATTCTGAGGGCTGCGCATATAATGCAAAATAGTAAAAGGCGCGCGCATACTTTCACAAGTGTCTCTCGAACATGGACATGCTATTATCAATCCGGAATCGCAGTGCGCGCCAGAGGGGTTTGTGTGCGGTTTCTGGTAGGAGGGAACAATCAATCGCCAAAAATCTTTTGATTGATCGGATAACAGCAATCTATCGCCTTCAGGAGGGATTCACATGTCAGAAGAGAGCAGAATGCAGTTTATCAGCCAATCTGACGTTCAGGGACGTTTGAACCTGCTGCGTTATGGATTGATCGTCGTCGTCGTCGTCGTTTTTATAGCGACCTGGCTCCTGCCTTATGCCGCGCTGCAGGCCGGCGCGAAGGGCCTTGAGGATGGCATCCTGGCAGACAACCCCAACTATTTTGAAGATAACCCAGGTGCTAAAGTGAACTACCCCAGCCTGGGGGACACCTTGCTTTGGGGTCTTCTTGCCGGGGTCGTGACTGCCGTCGCCAGTGTCATCATCTACTTTGTCTACCGCGAGATTCTTAAGCGCACTGTGGGGAGTGCCGAAGAATAGAGGCCGGCAAGCGTCGTGAACTGTGCAGAAATCAAGGCGTGGTCTTGTCGTAGGCTGCGCCTTTTGATTGTGTTAGACTAACCCCGTCCACGCAGCAAACCAGGGATTGTTTTTATGAATGAATCAACCCGTTTTGTCAGACAAGGCATCAAGACCCTTAAAGCTGGGCAGAAACAGCGCGCACGTGCGCTGTTTGAGAAGGCGCTCGCCCTAGATGAACGTAACGAGATGGCTTGGCTCTGGATGAGCGCAACAACCGGCGACCTTCAGGAACAAGAAATCTGTCTAGAGAATGTCCTCACGATCAACCCCGACAACCTCAAAGCCCAGAAAGGCCTCAAGGTGGTGCGGAAGAAGATCGCTGCGGCTGCGCCCCCACCGCCGCCGGAGCCGGAACCTGAACCGCTCTTGCAAACGCCTGCATCCTGGCACGATGAGGAACTCGACCTCGAACCCTTTACAACAGATGAGGCTACATCATCCCTCGCCCTGGCCGAACGAGACGCACCCTCTGCAGTCATCTTTTCCGGTGCGGCATCGGCACGCACCAAGCGTGTCAAGCGGAAGGGCCGCTCGCTGCTAGACCAGGCGGCGCTCAGTGTAGAGGCGGCGCCGCGCAGCCGGGGGATGGCGCAGCTGGGGAGCGCTTGGCTTTCGGCTTTGGTCTTTGACGGCAAGAACTCCTATGCTGCCGAACTCCCGGTCGCTACGATCGGTCGCACTATGGTCGGAGTGGTGATCGCCTCCATCGTTGCAACCGGCATCCTTGCCATCGGGTTCTTTGCCAGCCTGACGATTATGCTTAATGTAATGGAGGCCGAGGGCGGCTTGCCGGTCGGCGGTTTGGTGGTCGGTGGGACCAACTACGCGGCCCAAGCAGCGGTGATCTCCGCGCCCTTCTTGGTCATCTTTTTCTTCGCTTTGTGTTTTGGGATGTACCTTGCCGCCAAACTCTTCGGCACCCAGGTTTCTTTCTACGATCACGCACACTTGTTCTCCATCGCCTACGCACCGACGATCATTACGCTCGCCATCATAGCTACAATGATATTTATAGTAATTGGCGTCATTCTCGGTAACGTCAACTTCTACCCCAACTCGCCCACCTTAACAGAAGCCGAGCGTGTATCCCTTGAGCAAGCCTACTCACGCATAGCAGAGATTTCCCCCTTCTTCAAGGGGCTTCTCAGCATCACCTTGATCTATTCCATCATTGTTTGGGCACATGCGCTTGGGTCGGTGCATCGAAACGGTATCATCATGGGGATAATTACAGCAGTTATGGGCTTGGTGATATCGATTGTCTGTGTCATCCCGGTGACCTGTCGGATACTCTCCGGCATGATGTCTATGTAGTCGGCGGCTGGCGTGCCGCGATGTGCCGGGCTGTGTCTAGATCGGCAAGCGTGTTGACGTTGAAAAAGCTGAGGTGTTCCGGATCAAAGCGGTTAATCACGCCCTCATCCACATAATGCACCCGCACATCGTCATAGAAGCTGATGATCCTACGGCGCCCGGCCTTCAGCCGCGCACCGATTGCTGCCAGGCAATTTTTGCTATAGATAGCGTGCAGCCCCTCTAGACCTGCCGCCAGACGTGGCACTACCACGTCAACTTCCGGCGCGAGACCGGCCATGTGTGCCAGCAAGTCGCGGTTAAGGAAGGGCATATCGGCGGCGACAACCACGGTATGCGTGTTCTGGGCATGTGTGAGCGCGGTATAGATGCCCCCCAATGGCCCCATTCCGGGCCAGACATCGCCGTACATGCGGAGGCCAAGCGCGGCGTGATTATCGGGCTGGTTGGTGATGAGGATCGTCTCGTTGCCCAGCCCCGCCAAGCGCGCCGCTATGTGCGCCGGCAGGGGGCGGCCTAAGATGCGCACGCGCGTCTTGTCGATGCCGGCACCCATGCGGGCGCTTTTGCCGCCGGCAAGGATTGCGATGGTGAGGTTGTCCATATTTATGAATTTAGCGCTTCGCCGCCGTGCCCTCAGTGCTTCCGCTTGATCCCGACGAGTCTGTAAATAATCGTTATCTTATGCAAGCCCTTAGTCTTGCGCGGCTGGATTGCCTCGGTCTCAAATACGTCTTTCACCAGCGCGTTGGTTTCAGGGCTGAGGAGAATCTCGCCGGCCAGCGCGTTGCCTTCCAGCAGCTTCGAGATGGTCACCGGCTCGCCGAGCGCGGTAAACTCCTTGCGGGTGGGGCTGCCCACGTTGCCCAGCACGGCAGGCCCGGTATGCACCCCGATGCCGTAAAACAAACACTCCGGCTTGGGGAGGGTCTCGTGTAGGGCCATCACATCATAGTGCATCGAGAGCGCCGCGCGCACCGCGCGTATGGCGTGATCGCTTTGTGGGTTTAGCTGGGTGTTATAGAGGCCGCGTGTCGCATCGCCTTCGTATTTATCGACGATACCCTCGTAGAGGTGAATAGCGTCGGTGGAGATGTTGAGGTACTTGTTGATAACCTCCATCAGCTTCTCAGGATCGAGTTTCTCGCTGAAGGTGCTAAAGCCGCGCACGTCGGAGGAAACCACCGAGATGATGCGCTGTTCGCCGCTGATGGAGAAAGCATCAATGCTCTGGATGTTATCGATCATTGCGGGTGGCAGATAGCGGCTCACGGCGGCGAGCTTTGCCTCGCGCTCGCGCTGCTCGGTGAGGTCGTCTATCACGATAGCGACACCTTTTGTGACGTTGTTAGTGTCCTTCAGGGGGCTAAGCCGCAGGTTTAGGCTCACCACGCCGCCGCGTGCCATGATCTCCGGCTCGATGTCCAGGGTGCTGTGGGTGCCCTCGGTGCGCACTGCGCGCAGCAGGCGCTTGAGGGTTTCGTTACGAGGTAGAAGTGTGTTCAACGCCATGCCGGTGCTCTTCCCCTCTGGAAGGGCGAGGATGGCTTGGGCGGCGCGGTTGCAAGTGGTCACGATGTCGTTAGCGTCGGTTGTGATGACGCCGCTGGCGATGGAGGCAAACACGTTGTCGAGCAGCTCTGTAAGCTCGGTGATCTCGTCGAGGCTGCGGCGCGCGCTTTCATATAACCGTGCGTTCTGGATGGCGATGGCGGCTTGGTTCGCGAATACGGCCAGCAGGTCCAATTCCTTTGGTCCAAACAGCCCGGCACGGATGCGGTTATCGGCGTATGCCACCCCGATTACCTCATCGCGCACCTTCAACGGTACGCATAGGATGCTGCGAAGGCTGAAGCCGACAACGCTTTCTTGCGAGCTAAAGCGTGCGTCCTCTTGGGCGTTGGTGGTGACGACCGGCTCGCCGCTCTCGGCGACACGCCCCACGATTGTCCTGCTCACGATGAAGTCAGATTGATCTAGCGTTTGTTGATCGAGGCCCCGTGCGATGCGGAATTCCATCTGTCCGCTGTCCTCATCGCGCAGCACGATGTAGCCGCGCTCGGCGCCGGTGAGCTGGATAACCGTATCCATCACGGTCTGCAGCACTGTATCCAATTTCAGGGTTGAGTTGACCAGCGCGGTGATCTCGGCTACGGCGCGCAGTTGGGCCAACTCATTGCTGGGGTCGGCGGCGCTTTGGCTGAGGTTGGTCAGGTCGCGTTGGATGCTCCGGATGCTGCTCAACACGCCGGGGGGCAGCGAGATTCCGCTCTGGCGCAGAATGTCGCGCTGGGTGCGCAAGAGTTGGTACAGCTCGCCTACCAGTTGGGTAGTTTCTTTCAGGCGCTGGGTGATGGGTTTATCAATGCTCATCGGTATCGCACTTCGTATATCTGGGTGAGCTGCTGGCGCCCTTTGACGCGGATGGGGTCGTGCGGTGTCACTTTGATGATATCCTCAAAGCGTCTTAGTTCGGGTTCACACATTTTATAGGTATCTTCGCTCAAGATGATCTGGCCGATGTGGGCGTTTTCGAGCAAGCGGTGTGCCAGGTTGATCGAGTCGCCGATGGCGGTAAACTCGCGCCGCGAGAGGCTGCCGACATTGCCCACAGTTGCAACGCCGGTATGGATACCGGCGCGGCAGTAGAGCTGGCTCTCGCCTAGTTCGTATTGCAGCTTTGCCAGCCCGCGCGAGACGTTGAGGGCAGCGCGCACTGCACGCCAAGCGTGATCTGATGCAGGGTTTAGCTGGGTATTGAAGAGGCCCATCACGTCGGTACCCATGTATTTGTCGATGACGCCTTCTTGCTCGTGTATCGCGTCGGTGGCGATGGTGAGGTAGCGGTTGATGAGGGCCATGAAGTGTTCGATGTCGGTGGAGCTGAACAGGAGTTCGAAGGGCACTACGTTGACATAAAGCGTGGTAAGCTCACGCCGCACCCCGCCCAGCGCCAGAGCCTCGATGCTTTGGATGTTATCGACCATCTGCGGGGGCAGATATCGGCGCACGGCGGCAAGCTGTGCTTCTTGCCGCCGTATCTCGGTGAGATCGTCCATCACGATGGCGACGCCCTGGGTTTTGTTATTGGCGTCTTGGAGAGGGCTAAGGCGTAGGTTGAGGTTAACGTGGCCGCGTGTCGGGATGTATGGCTCGACCTCCAGGGTCTTATGTTGACACTTGGCCCGCACTGCGCGCAAGATATCTGTGAAGTTTTCATCCAGCGGCAGCACATCGCAGAGCGCTAGCCCGGCGTTAGCCTCGAACGAGGCCAGCATATCTTGGGCGGCGCGGTTGAGTGTGATTATGATATCCTCGACGTCGGTTGTGATAACCCCGCTTGCGATGGAGGAGAATACGTTGTCCAGCAGCTCTTTGAGCGTTGTGATCTCGTCGAGGCTGCGGCGCACGCTCTCGAAGAGCCGCGCATTTTGGATCGCAACGGCGGCTTGGTTCGCGAACGCCGAGAGCAAGTCCAGCTCTTTTTGACCGAACAGCCCGGCGCGGATGCGGTTATCGGCATAGGCCACCCCGATTATCTTGCCGCGCACCTGCAAGGGCACACACAAGATGCTCCGGAGGCTAAAGCCGACAATGCTATCCTGTCCGCTGAAGCGGTCATCCTCTTGTGCGTTGGTAGTGACGACCGGCTCGCCGCTTTCGGCGACATGTTCCACGATGGTTTTGCTCACGATAAAATCCGCGCGGTCGAGGGTCTGGCTCGCCATGCCGCGCGCTACCCGGAATGTTAATTCGTTGTTTTTTTCGTCGTGTAGCATGATGTAGCCGCGCTCGGCCCCCGTGAGCTTAATCACGGTATCGATCACGGTGTTTAGCACTTCATCGAGTTCCAGCGTCGAGGTAATCAGGGCGGTTGTCTCGGCTACGGCACGCAGTTGAGCCAGCTCGTCCTCCGAGGCAGCAATCTCTCGCACCATCGCCTCGATCTCGTTGTGCACCGATTTCAGGCTGCTAACGGTACCGGGGGGGAGTGATATACCCCGTTGCCGCAAGATGTCGCGTTGGGTGCGGAGCAAAGCCATCAAGTCGTTGACAAGACGGTCTATCCGTTCCAACTCGGCGCGCAGATTGTCGCCAGACGATGCAGGTGCCATAACTCTTTCTACCTTAAAAACGCTCGGTTGTTTTATTATACCCCGCCGGCATTTATGGGCAATTACGGGGCAAGTCAGTGCAAAGCCCGATTCAAGGGGATGGGACTAGACCCACAGAGGACAGGAAGTTTGGTTTTCTGCTTCCTGTCCTCTGTGCTGGTTTATAGCGTCAGATCGTTGGGCATCTGGGCTGATGGGAACCCCTCTCAGCCCAGGCCTGCCGCCTTACGGAGCTGTTCGGCTTTGTCGGTGTGTTCCCACCTTACGCCTAGGTCATTGCGGCCAAAGTGCCCGTAGGCTGCCAACTGTCGGTAAATCGGCTTGCGTAGGTCCAGGTCGCGGATGATGGCAGCGGGGCGGAGATCGAAGTGTTCGTTGACCAGATCGACGATCTGTGCGTCGCTGACCTTGCCGGTGCCGAAGGTTTCGACCGCCAACGAGAGCGGGTGTGCAATCCCAATGGCATAGGAGATTTGCAGTTCGACACGGTCGGCGAGGCCGGCAGCGACGATGTTCTTTGCAATATAGCGGGCCATGTATGCGCCGGAACGGTCAACCTTTGTCGGGTCTTTGCCAGAGAATGCGCCTCCGCCGTGGCTGGCGGTGCCGCCGTAGGTATCGACAATGATCTTGCGTCCGGTCACGCCGGCGTCGCCCAGCGGCCCACCGGTGACGAAACGCCCTGTGGGGTTGATATATATCTTGGTTTTGTCGTCGAGCATCGCGGCGGGTATTACCTCTTTAATCACGTGCTTGATGACGTCGGTGCGGATTTGGTCTTGCGAGACGTTGGGCGCATGTTGGGCCGAGATGACGACGGTGTCCACACGCTTGGGTTTGCCGAATGCGTATTCGACCGTTACTTGGCTTTTGCCGTCGGGCCGCAGATAGGGGAGGATGTCTTCCTTGCGCACGGTCGCCAGGCGGCGGCAGAGCTTGTGGGCAAGCATAATGGGCATGGGCATAAGTTCGGGGGTCTCGTTACAGGCAAAGCCCATCATCATACCCTGGTCGCCGGCGCCGGTAGCCTCGATCTCTTCTTCGCTCA
>CAZJBO010000124.1:0-7409 GCA_964544075.1 uncultured Anaerolineae bacterium | reverse complement strand
CGCCGCGCGGTTGCTGAGCGGGTCGATGTCCCCGGCGGCGCCGTTGGCAAAGAGGATTGCTCCGCCGGGGTATTGGCGCTTGAGGTAACGGCGCAGCGCACCGGGGTAATCTGCCGAGATGATGCTCTTTGGTCCCAATATAACCGGGTGGCAAGCATAGTGCACCAGCATTGCCAGGGGTGCCCCCGCTTCAGTATCCACCCGCACCACGTACAGCGCCGGGTTTACGTCATCCTTGCCCAGACGGTTCCACGCCAAGCCATGATGTGCGCTGTGTCCCACATACAGGCGCGCCGCTTGCAGCTTGCCGACCGAGGCGGTCACTGCGCCGGCGCAGTGGCGGGCCACCATGTGCACATAGGCTGGGTCTGCCCTACCGATGTCGCGCCCTGATGCGGTGGCGGGCGCGGTGTGGATGTGTGCGCAGCAGACCATCACGTGGGCGGCGGGTATGGAGGTGCGTTGCGCGACCTCTTGACGCACGGACCGGACGAAGTCGGGCGTGACCGCGAGGAGGTCGGACGTGATAAGCGCGATTTGGGTGTGCCCGTCGTCCAGCACCAGAGCTTGTGCCATCAGATGATCGTGAATGTCGGTCGATGGGCGCCCTTCCGGTGCAAAGTAGCCGGACAAATCCACGCCGACCGGGGGTGTGATGCAAACTTCGGTTACGCCGGCCTTTAGCATGATGTTGCTCCTTGTGTGTTAGACAGAGATATTAGCGATGTGCGGGCAAGGGTGCAATAACAAGTTGCAGTAGAGTGTGTGCACCGCCGGGTCAACTGCATACCCCCTTTGCACAAAGCCCACGCGGTCGCTACAATCTCGCCAGTGCGTTCAGATGAGCAAGGAGCTTCTGTGATGTCTACATTGCAGCCACAAGACGAGATCAAGCGACAGCTCGCCGCGCAAATCCTCGAAGATGAGCGGCTGACCGATGAACTCGATGACAACGACGCCGACATGTTGATTAACTGGGGGCTTGCGCAGGCCGAGACCATTGCTGCTGCGCCGGACCACACCGACGAAACCCGCCAGAGAGAGATAAAGCGCATACGTAAAGCTATGACGCTTATCAACCGGCTTGTCGGACAGCGTGCATATCTGAGCGCAGATGAGCTAAACTACCGTCTGAGCCACCTCGCAGAACTGGCCAAGCCGGGTAATACTCTCCAACAGGCCGAGAAAACCGGCTCCGTTGATATCCCTAAGCCTTTGCTTAGCGCCGCCGAGCTTACCGATATGCGTCTCGGCAGCCGAGAGCTTATGCACAAGCTCTTTGAAAAGCTCGGCAAAGCCATGCCTAAGCCCGAAGCACTGCCCCAGAAACTATCCCCAAAGCAAGAGGAGCCTTCCGCCGATGACCAAACGTAAATCCAGTAAATCGACGCAAGGCCAGAAGCCACTTGCGCCTCTCACGGGTTGCGCTGGCATCCTCACGGTCCTGTTGGTGCTCGTCGCCGCAGCACTCACCGGGGCCGACCCGGTCGAACTTCTCGACATGCTGCTCGCTCCGCCCCCAGAACCTATCACAACCACAACAGAGTCCGGCGCGGATTGGTGGCATGTTTACTTTACTACGCCGGTGAACAGCAACGATCCGGCGTTGTTCGTGAACGGCATCGACCAACGCTTGGTGGAGGCGATCGATAAGGCGATACGAAGTGTTGATGTTGTCGCCTTCGAGTTTAACTTGTCCTCGGTCACCGATGCGCTGATCCGGGCGCGCGCGCGCGGCGTGAAGGTGCGCGTGGTCACCGACGACGAGCACGGCTTAGAGGACCTCGACACAACCCTCGATCAACTAATCGAGGCCGGTATCCCCGTGATCGATGACCACCGCAACGCCCTGATGCACAACAAATTTGTGATAATCGACGGACGGCAGGTGTGGACCGGCTCGTGGAACTTCACGCAGAACGGCACCTTCCGTAACAACAATAACGTTATTGTGATCGATTCGGAGGCATTGGCCCAAATCTATACGCGCGAGTTCGGCGAGATGTTCGGCGGGCGCAAGTTCGGTGGACAATCCCCTTCGTATGCCAACGCCAACGAGCAAAAGGTCGTCATAAACGGGACCCCGATACAGGCATATTTCGCGCCGGAGGATGATGTGGCGGATAAAATCGCGGCGCTCCTCGCGGAAGCCGATACGAGCATCCGCTTTATGGCCTTCTCATTTACCCATGATGCGATCGGTGAGGCGGTGCGCCGCCGCGCCGCAGCCGGTGTGGATGTCGCCGGCATCTTCGAGAAGCGCGGCAGCAAGACCGAATACAGCGAGCTTACGCAGCTCTTCTGCGCACACCTCCCCGTGCGTGTCGATGGCAATCCGCGCGTGCTGCATCACAAAGTGTTCATCATCGACAACGAGACGGTTATCTTGGGGTCCTTTAACTTCTCGAACAATGCCGACCGCAGCAATGACGAGAACATTCTCATTATCCGGAACGCCGAGATTGCCGCCCAATACAACGCCGAGTTCGACCGCCGTTGGTCTGAGGGCAGCCCTCCGGATGCCGATGATCTTAAATGCCACTAACGGAGCATAACCATGAGCGACAAGCCTAAAGTCTTGATAACCCGCATGATCCCCGAAACCGGACTCGACCTGATCCGTGTGCACTGTGAGACCGATATATGGCTCAATGCGCTGCCGATCCCTTACAGCACGCTGCTGGAGCGCGTCCGGGGCGTTGATGGCTTACTGTGTCTGCTCTCAGACCGAGTGGATGCCGGTGTGATGGATGCTGCCGGGCCGGGGATGCGTGTTATCAGCCAGTACGCGGTGGGGGTGGATAATATCGATATCGCCGAGGCCGCCCGGCGGGGCATCCCGGTCGGACACACGCCCGGTGTGCTCACCGAGACTACCGCAGATATGGCCTTTGCCTTGTTGATGGCATCGGCGCGGCGTTTGATGGAGGGCATCGATTATGTGAAGGCCGGCAAGTGGCGCACCTGGGGGCCGACCTTGCTTATGGGCCAAGATGTTCATGGGGCGACACTTGGCCTCGTGGGGCTGGGACGAGTTGGTAAAGCAGTGGCGCGCCGTGCGGCAGGCTTCGATATGCGCGTCCTGGCGTATGACCCGGCCTGCTCTGATGCTGAAGCATCCGGCGTCAACGCCGAGCTTGTCTCGTTAGAAGAGCTGCTGCGAGCATCGGATTTTGTATCTCTACATACGCCGCTCACCGACGAGACTTATCACCTCATCGACGCGCGAGCATTCGAGGTGATGAAACCGACCGCGATACTGGTCAACACGGCGCGTGGTCAGGTGGTCGATCAGGCGGCGTTGGCGGAAGCGCTGGATGGGGGCAAGATCGCAGGTGCGGCGCTCGACGTGACCGACCCAGAGCCGATGTCGTTCCGCGATCCGCTGCTCAAGTTGTCCAACGTAGTTGTGCTGCCGCACATCGCCAGCGCCAGCGTCGCCACGCGCGACAAGATGGCGGTCATGTCGGCGGAGAATCTGTTGGCGGGGTTGAGGGGAGAGGCATTGCCCAACCCGGTGTAAAGTCACTGCTGCGCATAGATATTCACCGTTTCCACCGGCAAAACACCTGCTCCTATGGAATACACAGTCTCGCCCAAAGTGCGGCCATACCTTCTTATCGGGGTTGCGATTGCAGCCATATCGACCGGTTCCATCCTTATACGTTACGCTCAGGGCGATGCGCCGGCTTTGGTGATCGCAGCCTATCGCCTGAGCTTCGCCACCTTGATTATCACCCCGCTCACGTTTGCCCGTCACCGCGCGGCGCTGCACAGCCTCACGCGCCGCGATCTGGGCTGGGCAGTAGCATCAGGCCTATTCTTGAGCGTACACTTCGCCACCTGGGTATCGTCGCTGGATTACACCACGGTCATGGCATCGGTTGTGCTGGTGACCACATCGCCGCTCTGGGTTGCGCTGGCATCGGCCTTGCTGATGCGCACGCATTTATCATGGGGGATGCGCGCCGGGCTGGGGGTGACGCTGGGGGGTAGCGTACTGATCGCGCTGGGAGGGGATGCCGGCAGTGGCCGCGCATCGGCGCCGCTGTGGGGAAACTTCTTGGCGCTGGTCGGCGCGTGGACGATCGCGGGTTATTGGATGATCGGGCGGCATCTGCGGGCGCGCCTTTCGATGCTTCTGTATACCTGGCTGGTGTACGGCACGGCGGCTGTGCTGATGTGGGCGGCTGTGCTCGTGGATGGGCTGCCCGTCGCCGGGTACCGGGGCAGAGTGTATGTATTGTTTGTCCTGATGGCTTTGCTGCCCCAGCTCTTGGGGCACTCGCTGTTTAACTATGCGCTGGCACAGCTCTCGGCAGTGTATGTGAGCGTGGCCGCGCTGGGCGAGCCGGTCGGGGCTACGATATTGGCGGCGTTGTTGCTGGGCGAGGTGCCGACGTTGCTCCAAGTGGCCGGCGGTGGGTTGATCTTGGGGGGCATCTTTATAACATCGTTGGAAGAACAGGCAAAGGCCAGGGTTGCCGGGCGAGCGGTTTAGTCTGCGGCGGTGTATATGAGCACCGGCACTCCGTCGGCAAGCAGAGTCTGGTTGAGCAGTGCTTCGACTCGTGCCCGGTGCCCGAAGCGTGGCATGTGTACCGAAGCCTCGAAGTAGTGCGCACGCCCGGTGAGCGCCGTTAAGCATCTTTCCAGTGCGGCGTAATCAATCGGCAGAGGTTGGATCGGGGAAAAGCGGATGCCGCGCTGTGCTATCATGTTGGCAATCATCACGTCTGAGTCGCGCCGCTCGACCAGCTGGAGGGTGCCTAAGACGAGCCTGTAGCCGGTATCTTTGTGCCAGGCTTTATATGCGACCCGTGCGCGCGGCCAGGCGCGCCCAAGAACCCGTGCGAAGCTCCCGCTCCATACGCCGGCATTGTTGCACACGTGTGCAATGATCTTCTTACCTTCACCTTGTGGCCGGGCAGCGTTGCCGGTCAGATATTGTATAGAGGTCATGAGTAAAGTATGGCACAAAGGCTAAGGAGCGCCAAATCAAACCAACAATCTATTGACAATACGCATTGTGGATGTTACCTTCCCAAAGAATATCAAATTGACAGATATACTGTAATTGCTTGGCTTGGGTTAACACTCCAGGCAGAAGACGGCGCGTCGGCTAAAGCCGACCTCGGATGTGCGAGAGGGGTAGCAAAAGGTCGGCCTTAGCCGACATAGCATCTATAGCCTGAGGTTTTAACGTCAGACGTTAGGCCCGAAGGCATAACAGGCTGAGTAGTTACGATATACTATAAGTTGCGACGCGCATACCAATATCTTTTGCCGTGCCTGGCAAATAGGAGCAAATTTCTAACATGGCCGATCTCTTTAACAAAATCCGACAAGATGCGACCTTCGACCTGCTGAAGATGGCTAAAAACATGGGTCTCTATCCTTACTATATTCCTTTCTCCGGTTCGGAGGGTACGATAGTGAGGTTTGGGGAGCGCGAGGTCATCATGCTTGGCTCAAATAATTATCTGGGCCTGACGACACATCCCAAAGTAATACAAGCTGCCAAAGATGCACTCGACCGTTGGGGGACCAGCTGTACCGGCTCACGTTTGGTCAACGGCACGCTCGACATCCACGTTGAGCTAGACCGGCGTTTGGCCGAGTTCGTCGGCATGGAGGCGGGGTTGGTGTTCAGCACCGGCTATCAAAGCAATCTGGGTACGATATCGGCGCTGGTGGGTAAAAACGATTTCGCCATCATCGACCGTGAAGATCATGCCAGCATCGTAGATGGCTGCCTGCTGGCGCGCGGGACCAATCAAGCCGGCATTAAGCGCTTCTCGCACAATGACCCCAGCTCGTTGGAGAAGGTTTTGCAGAAGCTCCCCGACGATGCGGGGCGTTTGGTGGTGGTGGACGGTGTGTATAGCATGGGCGGTGATATTGCGCCTCTGCCGGAGATTGTGGAGATTTGCAAGCGCTATGATGCGCGCATTATGGTTGACGATGCCCACAGCTTGGGCGTGCTGGCGGATGGGCGCGGTACGGCGGCATACTTCGGCCTCACCGACGAAGTGGATTTGATTATGGGCACCTTCAGCAAATCCTTTGCGTCTATCGGGGGGTTCATCGCGGGCAAGGCCGACATATTGGAATATATCAAGCACAACGCGCGCGCCCTGATGTTCAGCGCATCACTACCGGCGCACAATGTGGCTACGGTGTTGGCGGTGCTCGACATCATGGAAAGCGAGCCTTCACATGTAGAGCGGCTTTGGGAGAACACGAACTTTATGCTGACGGGCTTGCGCAAGCTGGGCTATGATATTGGCGGCAGCGAGACGCCGATCATCCCGATCTACATCCGCGAACAGGTGCTCTGTGCCCAGACCTGGCGCGCGCTGCTCGACGCGGGCGTTTATACCAACGCGGTCGTGCCGCCGGGGGTCCCGGTATCACAGGCGCTGTTGCGCACAAGCTACATGGCAACCCATACGCGCGCGCAGCTCACCAAAGCGCTCGACATCTTCGAGAAGGTCGGCAAAGACTTAAACTTAATCGACCGGGATGCGAGCTGGCGCGCGTAAGCGCATTTTCTCTTGAGGAACGTTCCGGGGGGCGCGGCTTTTGCCGCGCCCCCTTTGCGTAATGACCATCGGTCAATAGTTTGCCACTACTCTTCTTCGGCTTCGGCCAGCGCTGCATTAATATCGTCCAACCGTTCGCTTGCGTCAATGAGGAAGGGATAGCCGTAGGTATCGCCCCATGCCAACACCCACGCATAGTCGCCCTTCGCCTGTTCCGGCTCGCCGCGCATCTCGCGGATCAGGCCGCGATAATAGTGACGTGAGCCGGTAGAGCCGAGCGACAGCGCAATGTCGATGTGTGTGAGAGCTTGTTCGACCAACGTAGCATCACGTTCTTCTTCCGGCTGCGCTTCGGCTTGGTGATAATAGATGCGGGCCAGGAAGTCGTGCAGACGCGCCGCTTGCTCGTCCGTCAGCCCCACGTTGAGCAAGGGCAATAAAGTCTCCTCGGCCTTTTCGTATTCCTTTATGTAGACCAGGGTCTCCCCCAGCAGCAGCTCTATCGCGACTGCATCGGGCGTCTCGTCTAGCAAGGCCTCGAAGTCAAAGCGTGCTTTATCGAAGTCGCCGGTATAGAAAGCGGTGATCGCCCGCCCTTCGAGTGCTTCGCGGTTGGCGCCGATCTTCAGCGCGCTGTCATAATCTCCAAACGCTTGGGGATACAGGCGGCGTTCCATGTACATAGCGGCGCGGTCCAGGTAGGCTTGCTGCATATCCGCGTTCTCGACATCCGCCGCCAGCGCACGGTCGTATGCCGCAATCGCCGCGTCGAGGTTGCCTTCGCCATACCGTGCTCGTCCCAAGAGCGCCCAGCCGCGAATGCTGCCGGGGTAGTAGTATAGATAGGTTTGCAGGTCGAGCACA
>CAZJBO010000123.1:0-7419 GCA_964544075.1 uncultured Anaerolineae bacterium | reverse complement strand
GGTCGCGAGCGTACTCATCAAGATGCGCTCGATCTTTAGCATGGGTTTTTCGTAGAACACCGCGTAGTCTAAATCTTGCCCGCCGATGCCGGCCTGCCGCAGCACAAAATCAATCGCCTGCACGGGGAAGCCGTTATCATGCTTCTTGCGGGTAAAGCGCTCTTCCATCGCCGCTGCGACGAGCGCGCCATCCTTGATTAGCGCCGCTGCCGAGTCATGATAGAAACAGGAAACACCCAAGATGTACATTAGAATTGCCTCCGTGCGTCCTCGATATCGGTGCTAACCGGCTCACGGGCAACCCACGCAGAGCTGCCGACGCTTTGCTTAATCCGCAGCGGATCGCTGAAGAAACGCACGCCAACCCCAAACGGCAGCATAATCGTATAGTAAAAGAAGAGCACAATCGCGCGCCCCTGGTAGTTACCTACCACACCACCGATGATCTTCCACCGGCTCCATGCTTTGCTTAAAATATTCACAGGGTCACTCCAGCTATGGTAAGCAGTTTTACTTGACTCGAATGGACTGCTTCAGAATGATAACCGACATTTGTTTTGCAATCAACCTACAGTTGAATAAATTGCCCCCATGCTTCCCGCAGCGTCGATGTCCTTTCTGCGCACGCTTGGCTTTTGAATTAAGGAAATGCGAAAAACTCTAAGGTTTGCATATAATTTTATTCAGAATTTGTTTTATAATTGTATTATATTTGTCGGCCTTCACTCCTGAGAGGTTTCTATGGCTAGGAAACACCTTTGCCCTTATTGTGGTCGCAGCTTCGACCGCGTCGACCGGTTGGCTCAACACATCCTGCACACCCACAAAAACAAGATCAAGCGCCCACCTAAAAGCAAAAATAAAAGCGCTTGAGGACATCAAAGGGGCGTCACACCGGTTGGCGCGCGTATACTCTTCCCTTGCTAGATACTTACCACATCCTAGCCGATAGTTTGGCAATGTGGTGATACACTTAAAGGCAATAAAACAAGAGAAGGGTAAAAACCGTGATGGTGACGTTCATTTCAAGCGCCGGCTTAGGCTTGCTTGCGCTGTTGGTTATCTTGTTATTGATGTTCGTGCGGTTTGCCGTGCCGAGGCTGCACGCAGCCGCCTTATTGTTACAAGCCCGCAACTTTATCAAACGGGGCGGACACACGTCCGAGGCACTGCACTTGCTAACACACGTGTTGGCGCTCTGTCCCACCTTTGCTCTGGCGTATGTACTCCGCAGCCAGGTGCGCTTTCAGCGTGGCGAAGACGCCGAAGCCCTCGCCGATGCCGACCGCGCGGTACGGCACGCGCCACGCAACTACCGCGTCTACATGCTGCGCGCTCTGCTGCGCGATTATTTCGGCGAGTACGACGAAGCGATCCGTGATCTGCAATCTGCAATCTTCTACAATCCAAACTGGCGGGAGGGCTACCTAGACCTCGCGATGCATCACCTCGCCCTCGGCGCACCGGAGCGCAGCCTTGAGGCGCTGGAGATGCTCAACGCGCGCGCCGGACGGCATCCGCTGCGCTACAACGCACTCGTGATGGCGGGTCTAATCTATGAGGAAAACTTGTGTGACTTTGATACCGCAATCCGGTACTACTCACAAGCGATCGCTCTCACACCCGACCGCCGGGTAGCTCACTTGATGCGCGCCTGGGCTTTGCGTGCCCAGGGCAATTATCAAGCCGCAGCAACCGACTTGCTCTATGCGGCTCGGTGCCCCCAGCCACCTGAAGATAAAGGTCTCTATGAGTGGCTTCAGGCGCAGTATGACCCCTGGCTATACCTGGTGGCGCAAGACCTCGACGACCACAACGCATGGCGCGCTGTGCTGCGCAGCGACCGTCTGGGCGGGTTGCTGCGTGCCACGGAGGGAGACGCTTGGGCGCCACCGCACAGCTCTCAAACGTTCTTGAACTAGAGGGCGCGTTCAGAAGTTCCGCACATGGCGCGCCTTCGTCATTATCATCACCATCTTGCGGCGGTCTGCCGCTTCAATAATCGCCGCATCACGCAGCGCGCCGCCCGGCTGCACCACCGCCGTGATGCCTGCCTCCGCCGCCATCTCTATCCCGTCGGGAAACTCGAAGAAGTTATCGGCAGCCATGACAGCGCCCTTCGCACGGCTGCCGGCGCGGTAGAGCGCCAAACGCAACGCATCTAGACGGTTCGGCGCGCTGCCCATGCCCACAGTCGCGTTAGATGTCGCCAACACGATCGCGTTAGACCGCACATAGCGCACCACCTGCCAAGCAAAGCGCATAGTGGCTTCCTCTTGGCGGTTGGGCTTACGCCGGCTCGCCGTGCGCCACTCGAACTGCGGCGGATTGCCGATGTCGGGGGTCTGGACAAGCACACCACCACGCACGCTGTGCATCTGGCGCGGGTTGACCTCGGCTTCCACATCCAAGCGCAGCAAGTGGCAGCGGCGACGCCGGATGATGAGGTCCTCGCGCGCGATGGGCGCGAACTCCGGGGCCGCGATCGCCTGCACAAACAGATCGCCCAACGCCCACACAAAAGCCTGGTCACACGGGCGGTTGATTGCGATCGCTGCACTCGTGGCGGATGTGGGGTCGGAGGCGAGCGCGCGCGGCAAGGCTTCGCTGACAGAAGTGCCGGTTGCCAAGCCGGTTAGGTAACCGTGCTTCACGATGACAACGGCGGGTTTCTCGAAGCTGCAAACCGCCGACCACGCCGTGTTCAAGTCTTGGGTGGTCGTGTATGTAAGCTCCGGCCCGGCGATCACCTTGCCCCCCAGAGGACCGGCGTCGGGCACATGCGCATAGATCGCGGCCTCCTGGTGCGGGTTCTCCCCCTGTACGTGCGCAACGCGCCAAAGCACCTGAGAGAAGGCGTCGGGGAGTGGCTCGGTATCGTCTATGCCCAAGATATAGGCATGGATGGCGGCATCGTAGTCTCTGGTGAGGGCAAAGGCCTTAGTCGCCAGATGCCTTCGCGTCTCTTGGTTAACCGTCCCGCCTGCCCGCAATATCGACAAGATGTGCCGGTAATCGTCCGGATCGCACAGCGTGATGACGCGCCCAAAGTTCTGCGCCGAGGCGCGCAGCAACGCCCCGCCCCCAACATCGATCTGTTCTAACGCCTCCTCGATCGTAGCGCCGGGCCGTGCGATGGTCTCGCGGAAGGGCAGGAGGTTACAGACCACCATATCGATGGGCGAGATGCGCCGGCCTTGCAACTCGGCAAGGTCTTCGGCGGTGTCGCGCGCCATGATGCCGGCATAGACGTGCGGATGCAGGGCGTTTATACGGTTGCCCAAGATGGCCGGGCTGTTGGTGAAGGTGGCGAGATCGAGGACATGCAAGCCGGCTTCGCGCAGTGCTTGCGCAGTATCTTGCGTGGCGACCAGCTGCCACCCCAAATCGGCCAAGCCCTGGGCAAGGCGGATCAATCCGGTCTCATTGTAGGTGCTAAAAAGTGCGCGTGGCATATGTGCTCATTTCATGTTGATTTAAATATTTCGGCAAACAGGGCGGGCTGCCCAACATCTACCCACCTGCCCCCGGAGAGCAGGTGAATGCATACAAACTAGGGCAAGCGCCACACCCGATAGTTATCTACCTTGATGGTCAAGGGCTGATAGTCTGGCGCCGACGGGCGAATCTGGAGACCAAAATCGCCGTAGACATGCGTTGGGTCAAGCACCCGGCCCAGCTCTACACCATCCCAGTAGTATATGAGTTCTTTATCCTTCGCGAAGACGCCGATGGTATGCGTCTCGCCGATAACCAGGGGAGCGCCCAGTTCACCGCTGATGAGCACTTCGCCTGATATGCTGCCATCCTCGTTACTCATCACCGCGCTGAGCCGCCAATTGCCGTCACATTGCATCAGAGCGACATAGAAGTCATCGAAGGTGGTACGATCAATGCGGAAAGGCAGGCCAAAGGTGGCATTGCCGGGGCACTGTATGGGTGTGACATCGTATTGGACATAGAAATTGCCCATCTGCAAATCGACCAAGCGTATGATGCTCACGATATCGGTGCTGGTCAGCACGTATCCGCCATCTTCAATGGACGCAATCGCATAATCATATGTGCCGACCGGCCAGCTGCCGGCCTCGTCGAAGTTTGTTTGATAGCGGATGTCGCCAACCTCGCGCGGCGGCGCAGATGCGGTGTCGGATACAGGCGCCTCAGGCAGCGCGGAAACAGCGACCGGTTCGGCATCGGAAGCGACGGCGAGGGCCTCCGCTGCGTCTAGGTCCCAGACCCTGAGCCGCTCGACTGTGGCGCTGATGGTCTCGATGCCCTCTTGGACGTGAAAACCAATATCACCGTGGGCGAGCTGCGCGTCGTTGAACGCGCCGATTGCCTCACCGTTCCAGTAGATGGTGAATTCGGTCCCTCTCGCCAGAATGCCGATGGTGAAGGGCCTACCATCGGCGGCGAGCGGTGCATCGAACTGGCCGCGCATGATCTCTTCGCTATCCATCAGGATGGGCTGGACCAGCCACATACCATCGCAGCGCACGCCGAAGGCATAGTAGGGGCCATCGGGGGTCTCGCGGCGGAAGCCAACCCCAATGATGCCGTTGACCGGGCAAGCCTCGGTGGAGATGGTCGCTTCGGCATAGAAGTTTTCCAAATCCATCGTCCCGGAGAAGGTGGCGGCGACTCCGGCCAGGGGGGTGATGATATAGCGCCCCAAGAGAGTGCTGGCGCGGACAACGCCGTCTTCGCCCACAAACCAAGCGTCCCAAGCGGCTTCGTCGCCAAACTCAAAGGTAGGGTCGGTGCCGGGCGGGACGGTAAACACTGCCGCCGTCGGCGCATTAGGTGCACTCGCATCGTCGCCGGCGGTGGGAACTTCCGGCAACCCGGCGTCTGGAGCAGCTTGTGCATCGGCGGTGGGGTCGGCCAGCGCCCAGATCGTGAGGTTGTCGAAGGCCACTTTAACCTCGCCGCCGTCGCTGGCAGGGGCAAGGCTCAGGCCGAACTTGCCGCGCGCGCGCAACGCATCGGTGAACCCGCCGACGCGCTGTCCGTTCCAATAGAGGGTGATCTGGGTATCCTGAGCCAAGACGCCCAACACCGAACGCGCACCGTCGAGGGCAAGCGGCGCGCTCAGCGTGCCTTGATCTTTAATATCAACCGTGCTGCCGCCCGAAACCACGCCGGTGTTAAACAAGTCTTCGCATTGGATGTAGTAGTAATAATAATCCGAGACCGGCTCGGTGTTCATGCGGAAAGTGATGCCGAAAGCGCCATCGCCGGGGCAGGTTTCGGGGTAAACCTCGATCTGCGCATAGAAGTTATCTACGTCAACCCCGCCGGAGAACATGATGCCGGCGATATCGCCGCTGCTCAGGACGTAGCGCCCATCTGCTATCGTGGCCGCCCGCATCCAGTAAACACCGTCCGATTTATAATCACCGTCAACCGGCCAGCCCTGTGCCTCGGTGAAGTCGAAGCTTTGGACCACGCCCCTGACCGCTACACCATCGGGCAGTCCTTCGTCTTGTGCTAATGTTGCAGTCGGCAAGATGAGGCCGATGCATAGGGTTATGATGAACAACGGAATAAAATACAACCGTTTCATTTGCTATTACTCCTCTCCTCGTAGTTCTCTATCCTCGGCTACGAGCCTCTCTACTTGTACCCGCTGTCCATCGCGGATAGCTGCGCGTAGATTGGGGTCGGATACGCTGAGGATTTTGGCAGCCAAGAGCGCAGCCGCGCTGGGGTCGAGCACGACTGCCGGGGCCAGACCAACAGGCATACGCAGCGACGAGAAGATATCGACGCCGCCATAAGCATCTGAGCGCGGCGGACAGGCTATGACCGGCCAGGTGGTGGCCCCATCTATCAGACCGGACAGGGCATTGTTCAAGTGGCAAACTGCGATGTAGACCTTGTGGCGGGGGTCCTGCTCATACTTGGTGAGCATGGTGAGCAGATGTCCGGGACTCTTAAAGGCCGATGCGATGCGTTGTTCGCTGGCGAGATTGAAGCCGGCCAGGGCCACGCTGATCTGATGCGCGTGCTGCTGGTCGCTGCGTGCGCTCATGATGATAGGCACTAATGCATTATTTGGCATCAGATAAGTCCCTCTCGCTCAAACCACAAGTCTAAGCCTTGTACAGAGCAACGGCGGCTTGGATACGCGCGGTGGCCGGGTATGGGGCCGGTTCAAAGTCTCGCTTCGTGAGATATTCGTAGACTCTGATATAGCGTTGGCTGGCCTCATAGATGATGTCGTCGGGGAGTTTGGGCGGTGCGCCGTTGCCATCATAGCCTTGCTGTTCATACCAAGTATATACGAATTCATTATCGAAGTGGGCGGGGTCTTGGCGGGCAGCCTTGCGGGAAGGGTAGCTATTCGCCAGCCAGAAGCGGCTTGCATCGGGCGTATGGAGTTCATTAATCAACATCAAGGTGCCGTGGTCATCGAGTCCGAACTCGTAGAGCGCATCGACCAAGATCAGACCGGCTTCTTCGGCCACCTCCCAGCCGCGCGCATAGAGCTTCTGCGCTGTCGTGCACATCTGCTCCCACACATCCGCCTCGACCAACCCACGGCCTACCACGGCTTGTGCGCTGACCATCTCGCCCATAATGCCGGGACCGGTGCGCAAGATAGGGGTGAGTGCCGGCTTGAGCAAGGGGTCGTTCTTCTTTAAGCCATCCGGGAACCGGATGCCGTAAATCTCGCGTTCGCCGCGATCATAGCTGTACCAAAGCGATGTTGGGCTGGTACCTGTGATGTAGCCACGCACCACGATCTGAATAGAGATGCGCCGCAGCTGCCGGCTTACCATCACGTTAGGGTCGGGCACTTCGATCATCGAGTTTGGCACGATGTCGGCGGTGTTCTCGAACCAGAAGGCCGCCAGCTGGTTAAGCGCCTGCCCTTTGTATGGTATCCCGCCCAGAATGCGGTTGAACTGGGCGATGCGGTCGGTGACCACTGAAACCCGCCGCCCGTCCTTCAGCACAAAGCTGTCACGGGTGCGGCCTGAGATGGGCCGTCCGAGGCCGGGCGATTCAAACTTCAGCAGCGCACCGGGTACGCATTCCAAGACCTGTTTCTTAGTCGGCAGCATATTGGGGCTTATTACTCCTTGTCAAATCGCTTGACACGGCCTGAATAGCGAGGCAGAAGCAGCTTACGTGCGGTTTGCTAAGCCTTTGCAGGGGGCGACTGATAGGGTCGCGCATCGCTCAGCGTCCACACAATACGATCTGCCCCCCGCTTGGCCGCGCTTCGCCTGGGATTATAGCCGACCACGTTGAGAGGGCCAAATAGGGGGAGCGCTAAACTATTGACTAATGCTCATCTTCACCGGGGCGTTGCCGCGCAAATGCAGACCGCCTCCGCGTATGCGAAGGCGGGGATGTGGGGAGGGGACGGGCAGGAATGCCACCCTCAACTAATCGGCATATCACCAC
>CAZJBO010000122.1:0-7474 GCA_964544075.1 uncultured Anaerolineae bacterium | reverse complement strand
GAAGGGCGACGTTGGCGACATCTATTACATATACTCGCGCCGCACGAACCTGGGGCCGATCCGCCAAGATGTAAATGCGCTTTGGGACCTTGCCCCGCACGACGTGTACATCTTCAACCATCTCTTGGGGAAGACCCCTGAATGGGTCAGCGCCGTAGGTGCGAAGGTCCTCAAGAACGCGCAAGAAGATGTGGGCTTCATCGCGCTGGGCTATCCGGGCGGTGTCATCGGACACATCCACGTGAGCTGGGTTGACCCCAGCAAGGTGCGTGAACTCGTCGTGGTCGGCAGCAACAAGCGCATCGTCTTCGACGACCTTAACCCCCAAGAGCCGATCCGGGCCTTCGAGAAGGGCGTATCGGCACGCCCGGAGACCGCCAGCTATAGCGAATATCCCTTTGTCGTCCATGATGGCGATATAATTAGCCCCAAAATCCCGGCGAGCGAACCGCTCAAACGCCAGTGCCAACACTTTATGGAGAGCATCGCAAGCGGTGCCCCACCGCTGAGCGGCGGGCACGCCGGGCTGGATGTGGTCCGCGTCATGGAAGCAATCGACCAATCGCTCGCACGGGATGGCGTTCCGGTTCAGATAGCAGGATAACAACAGACAGATGGAGATAAGAAATGAGCGATAAAGTAAACTTTGTAGACCTCGGCGCACAATATGCCGGCATCGAGCAAGAGGTAAATGCAGCCATAAGCGCCGTGCTGCGCAAGACCAACTTCATCTTAGGCGAGGAAGTCAGCCGCTTTGAGGAAGAGTTCGCGGCATTCTGTGGCGCCGCGCACGCTATCGGCGTCGATTCGGGCACCTCTGCGCTAGAGCTGGCGCTGCGGGCATACGAGATCGGCCCCGGCGACGAAGTTATCACGGCAGCCAACACCTTCATCGCAACCACGCTTGCCATCTCATACGTCGGCGCGATCCCTGTGCTGGTAGATTGCGACCCGCGCACCTATAACATCGACGTATCGCGCATCGAGGCCGCCATCACCGCGCGCACAAAAGCCATCATGCCGGTACACCTCTATGGGCAGCCCGCCGATATGGACGCGATCGTAAAGATCGCGCAGAAGCATGGCCTCATCGTGATAGAGGATGCTTGTCAGGCACACGGTGCGCGCTATAAAGGCAAGCGCACCGGCGCCATCGGCGACGCCGCTGCCTTTAGCTTCTATCCCGCGAAGAACCTGGGCGCATATGGCGACGGCGGCATCATTGTCACAAACAGCGCCAAGACCGCCGAAGCAGTCCGAATGCTGCGCAACTATGGGCAGAGCAAGAAGTATCACCACGTATTACAAGGCTTCAACCGCCGCCTCGACACCATCCAGGCCGCCGTACTACGTACCAAGCTGCCCCACCTCGACGCATGGAACGCCGCGCGCCGCAGCCATGCCGCCGCCTACGACCAACTCCTGGCCGATGTCGATGTCGTGCGCCCGGTCGAGCCGGACTTCGCCGAATCGGTCTGGCACCTGTACGTGCTCCGCGTCGAGAACCGCGATGCACTCCTATCATACTTGGCGGAGCGCAGCATCTACGCCGGCATCCACTACCCGATCCCGATCCACCTCCAGCCGGCCTACAAAGCGCTCGGCTATAAAGCGGGAGACTTCCCGGTCACCGAGAGGTATGCTAGACAAATAATCTCTTTGCCGATGTTCCCTGAGCTTACGTCGGCATCTATCGCGCGCGTCGTCGATACCATCAAGGAGTTTACCGCGCAAGCTCAAACCGCCTAAGCATAGCACCGTTAGCAGATTGGTATGGAACTTTTACGCTACGCTCAAATCTTGTGGCGGCGGAAATGGGTCATCGTCTTTACGGCGCTGGTCACATTGGCTGTGATCGTCGGCGGGAGTTCAAAGCTCCCGCTGACATACACGGCCTCGGTTCGGTTACGCATCCCCACCTTCACCAGCGGGTCGGAAGAATTCGTCGAGCACGACATACTCTATGCCGACCGCCTTACAAAAACCTACGCTGAGCTGGTCACCAGCCGCCCGGTCATGACCGAGCTGGCGGCACGTCTGGACATAGATGATGTCGAAGACCGCATCAAGGTCACGGTGGAGGTAATCTCTAACACCGAGCTGATGCAAATCAACGTCGAAGCAGGAGACCCCGACCTGACGATGGATGCTGCCAACACGCTGGCCGCGTTGGTTATGCTGCAAATCCAGGCCCTGGCGACAGATGGCACGCTCGACCTCTCCGCCGCGCCCGACACAGTTGACTCCGCGATCATCTCGATTGTCGAGCCGGCTGGATATCCAGACGCGCCCTCCTCGCTGAGCAAGAAGCTGCTGTATGCTGTGGGTGCGGTGGTCGGAATCGCGGGCGGGGTGGGGTTGGCCTTCTTCTTTGAGGCGCTCGACAGCAAGCTGTACACGGCACAAGACATCGCCCAGATAAGCACGCTGCCCATGCTCGGCACGGTGCCGATCGCCAGCCGACGGCAGCGCGCCCGCTTCTTAGTCGAGACCTTCGACCTATCAGAGGCATTCCGCCGCCTCCGTACCCAGCTCTTCGCCGCCGCGCCCGACCCACCGCCCAAGACCCTGCTCGTCATCAGTGCTGAGCCGGAAGCCGGCAAGTCGACCATTGTAGCGAACCTGGCGTTGAGCATCGCGCAGACCGGGCAAAGCGTCATCGTTGTAGATGCCGATCTGCGCCGTCCGGCTTTGCACCGCATCTTTGGCCTGCCTAACACAATCGGTCTCAGCCACCTGCTTCAAGAGGCGGCGACCCTCGACGCGGCGGTGCAAGATAGTGCTTACGATAAGGTAAAGGTGCTCGTCGGCGGCCCCCAGCCCCCGAACCCGGCGGAGTTATTAGAATCCGCGCAAATGCGCGTGCTGCTCGACCAGATGGCACAGCAGTTCGACGTGGTCTTGATCGATGCGCCGGCATTCCTGGCCGTCGCCGATGCATCAGCCATCGCGCCGGCGGTGGATGAGGTCCTGTTGGTGGTGCGCTGTGCCCAAGCACGCGAGGATAACCTTAAGACGGTGCTCCAACAGCTCGACAGCATCAATGCGGTGCCCGGCGGCGTGATCGTCAACCACAGCAAGCGTGACCTAAGCCAACGCTATCAGAGGTACTATCGCAGCCGACAGCCCCGGTTCACACGCGGTGCGCTGCGCGCGCGGCTGCATCGCTGTGCTCTGTATGCGCTCTATCTGGCGAAGTCTGCGCTATTGCCCGCCCCGCGCGATCTGACGCGCGCGCTGTGGGCCTTTGTGGTTTTTGCCGCGCTCAGCATACCGCTGGGGCTTGCTCTCAAGTTTCTCGCGCTTGGGGCGCGCGATGTGCCGACGCTTGGCAGCCTGCTGAGGCAGTTCGCCCGCACCTACTTGCTCGCCCTGCTGGTGGAGCTGTTTTTCCGTGGCGTCGTCCAGAGCTTGCTTGAGAGAGGCCTTGCAAGGCGCTACCTTGCTCTCGCCATCACCGCACTCATCTTCGGCGTAGCACACTTCGTCAGGTTACAGAACCCCGCCTATTCCTACGTGTTGATGGCAAGCGGGGCCGGTTTTGCCTGTGGCTGGGTGTGGCTGCGCACAGGCAAGATCACGGCCTCGGCGCTGACATATACCCTGGTCAGCCTTATGTGGGGTGTGCTGCGCGCATGATGCGCTGCATTGCAGACCTATTTAATTTATCATCGGCAAATCGCATGTTTGAGCAAAGTGTAAGGCAATACCTCGGATCAAACGACTCGCGCCAAGAACTCGCTCTGGCCTGTGGGTTGGGGGTGGGGTTGGGCGCTGCGTCGCTTCTCGTCTCACCGATCTTTGTGCTGATCGCTCTTGTCGGCGTGGCGGGGGGCATCCTTGTGCTCAAGCGTCCCGAAATCGCCATACTCGCCATCATCGGCATATCTTCGACGATCATTGCCGACGACCGCGTGCCGGTCATCAACATCGGGCCGGGGCGTTTATACATCACCGATGCGATTCTCTTAGCTTTGTTCGGCCTATTCTTCTTACGCTGGATGATCGAGCGCGAATTCAAGCTCTTGCGCTCCCCGCTGGACGCGCCGATCATCATCTTTGTCGGTGTGGCGCTTTTGGTCACCGTGAACGGGTTCTTCCAGAGCGGCATGGGCTTGATGCGCTACATCGGCCAGGCGATACCGGAGGTGCGGGTAATCATCTACTATCTGACCTTCTTCACCGTCACGAACCTCGTGCGCGAGGAGCGCCAGCTTAAGCTGTTGCTGCGGGGTTTTTTCTTCCTCTCGACCTTTGTCGCCGCTGCGATGGTCGCGCAGTATGTGCTGGGCCAATCGGTGCGCATCCTGCCGGGGCGGGTTGAGGCGCTCGGCACACACGGCACACTGCACAATGATGTAACCCGCATCACCGATACCAACGGCGAATCGATGGTCTTGGTCGGGTTCATCACCGAGACGGTGATATTGGCGCTCTGCCGCTTTAGACCGGCTCGGCTCGCGGAGTTCCTCCGCTGGGGCCTGACGGGGCTGGCCGTGGTCATCACGTTCAACCGCTATTTCTGGATCGGCTCCGGCCTGACTATGCTGATCCTGGCGCTCCTGGTCAGGGGGCAGGATAGAAAGCGGCTTGTGGGATGGGGCGCGTTGGCAGTGTTGGTGCTTGTCGCGATCGTGCTGCTCGCCGTCGCGATGCCCGATACGCCGATGGCAAAGCTGGTCGGCGCGGCCTTCGAACGCCTGGCGTCGCTCGGCAGCAGCGATGCTTATACCTCCCAGGCGAGCACTCTAAAGTGGCGCAGCTTTGAGTATAGATATGCTATTCCCCGCATCGCGTCACGCCCATTCTTGGGGCTGGGCTTGGGGATGCGCTATCGTCCGCTTGTCTTCGGCATCGACTGGGAGGGCGGCTTCGACGGGCGGCGGTATGTCCATAACGCGCACATCTGGCTGCTGATGAAAACCGGCATCGTGGGGTATATGGGCCTGTTGTGGTTCTCGCTCACCTTCCTATACCGGGGCTTTAAGCACTGGCGACAGGTCCCTAACCGGCGGTTGAAAGGCACTTTATTAGGGTTTACACTCACCTATATCGCGGTTTTCCTGGGGTCGATCGTGCACCCCTTGTTCATGGAGTGGTACTGGGCACCGATCATCGGCGTGATGATGGGTACAAACGAGATTATCCTCAGGCGCGCGGCAGCCCCTGTTGTAAGCTCACCGTCGGCGCGTGCAGGCGTCGGCCAAGTCTGATCCTCAATCGCCAATGGAGCTTCTAATTTAATGGCCGATTCGATGGTCTCTCGCTTCATAAGGGGCACGCTTGCCACCGGGTTTGGCAAAATTGCCATCGTCGGGCTGGGTCTCCTGGGCTTGATGATAACAACCCGCGTCCTGCCTGCCGATGAGCTGGGGGCCTTCATGCTGCTCCAGGTGATTATCCGCTTCCTTGCCAACGTCAGCGGCCTGGGCTTCCAATTGACCGTGCCCAAGTTTATCGCCGGCACGGAAGACCCGGTGGCCCAACGTCGGCTCGTCAATACGGTGATCTACTTCCGCGTCTTCACGATCGCCCTCACGATCGCCGTTGCGATGCTCTCCGCGCAGCCCCTGTTCAATTTCTTCGACGCAGCGGTCTACGATATCGCGGTTTATCTACCCGGCTTGCTGTTCCTAGATAGCTTCGGCAAGCTCTTGCACTCCATATTGCAAGGCACGCTGCGCTTCAAGTCTATCGGTGCCGTCAACACCTTAAGCAGCGTCGGCTATTTCATCCTGCTGTTGCTCCTGGTCGTCCTGTTGCGGCAAGGTGTGCGTGGCTTGATCTATGCCCGGCTCATCTCGCGGACCCTCTCGTATAGCTATGGCTATCTTGCAGCCAAGATCGAGTTTAGGCTCGAATTTGACCTTGCCTTGCTCAAGGAGATGTTGATCTTTGGCTTTCCCTTATACATTAACTACATCCTCACCTTCATCTTCACAAAGATCGATACCTTCATCATCGGCGGCTTCTTCGGCTCTGCCGAAGTCGCTTTCTACGAAACCGCGCGCCGCCTCCCGGATAGCTTCGAGCAGCTCTACGATGCCTTCCGCGAAGTCTATTACCCCTTCATGGCGCGGCTCTTCGCCGCCGGTGCGCACGCCAAGCTCACCGCGATGCTCAACTATTCGACACGTTGGATATCTTTCTTTAGCATTTTCGGCGCGTTGGGGACCTTCCTCTTTGGCAAAGAGCTTATCGTCTTGTTGTTCTCAGACAAATATCTGCCCAGTGTGCCGGTCTTCATCCTGCTCATGATCGGCCTCAACGCATCCCTCCTCGACTATACTTTGGGCTATTCCCTGGTCGCCATCGGCGAATCCAACAAGCCCCCCGCGATCAATGTGTTGCGCACGGGCGTAAACTTCGCCGGCTACCTCGTCTTTATCCCGCTTTTCGGTGTCGCCGGTGCAGCCCTGGCCGGGTTGGTCGGGTCCTTCGCCGCGAACCCGCTCAACGTTTACTTCTTGCGTCGGCGCGCCGTAGCGGTTGATATGATGGGTTATGTCAAGCCGATACTGATCTTCAGCGCATACCTGTGCATCGCCATTGTGCTGGGCATAAACAGTATCTTCGGCGGCGTTTTGATAATCGCGCTCTTCCTCGTGACATGCATTCTGCTGTCGGTGGTCACTATCGAAGATATCGTCACCATCGCAAACGAGGTTAGAAAAATCTTGTCCAACTACCTCGGCAAAGCGCCGACCGGCCCGACCGAGGCATAATAGGGAGCACACAATGCGCATTTTACTCATCACCGATATGATCCCCTATCCGCCTATATCCGGCACGCCCTTGCGCACTTATAACCTCTTGCGGCGCGTCAGCAGAGACCACGAGGTTTGGTTGGCGACCTTCGTCAATCCCCGCGCCCCCGGCACGCCAGAAGCCATCGCCCATATAGCATCGCTTTGCAAGCAGGTCGAGACCGTCGATATAGAACATTTCCGCGCGCTCTCGCGCCCGGTCGAGATGTTGCGCTATCTGCTGAGCGGCACGCCGCCTGACCTCCGCGCATACCATTCTGACGCACTGGTGCAGAAGATTCGGCGCCTCACCGCCGAAGTGGACTTCAACGCGGTAGAGATCGTCGATTCCTTCCTCGCGAAGTACTTTGAGGCGCTGCCGCCGGGCCTGCACAGCAAGACGGTGCTCACCTACATCGACATCGTCTTCGATAAATACGACCGTATCTACCGGCTTGAGCCAAAGCTCAAGCGCAAGCTGCGTCTCTGGCTGCACAGCCGCATGATGCGCCGGTGGGAGCCGCGCTATCCCGCCCGCTTTGGGCGTTGCATCGCCATGTCGAGCCGGGACCGCGATGTGTTGGCCGCAGCGAACCCCCGCCTGCATATCGATGTGGTGCCCAACGGCGTCGATACCCAGGCATATCAGATGCTGCCTCACGATGCCGATGCTCCCCCTAACCTGATCTTTGTCGGCAATATGGGCTATCGTCCCAACATCGACGCGA
>CAZJBO010000121.1:0-7481 GCA_964544075.1 uncultured Anaerolineae bacterium | reverse complement strand
TCGGGCGGCCAACAACAACGTGTCGCCATCGCCCGCGCATTGGCGATGAACCCCAAGATCATGCTCTTTGACGAGCCAACCTCGGCGCTCGACCCGGAGATGATTAAAGAGGTGCTCGATGTTATGCTCGACCTGGCCGCCGAGGGCATGACGATGCTGGTGGTTACGCACGAGATGGGCTTTGCACGCGCCGCTGCCGACCGCATCATTTTTATGGACGAGGGGATCGTGGTCGAAGATACCACACCCGAAGGTTTGTTCAACGCGCCCAAGCACGCGCGGACCAAGCTGTTCTTGAGCAAGATTCTCAATTAGTGTGTCTTGCCACACAGCATCTCCCCTCCCTTCGACAGTCCAAACCCCGTGCCGGTTAACCTTTATCTGGACCGACACAGAACCGCGTTTTTTATACATCAGAGAGAGATAACAAGTGAACTACCGTGTCTATAATCCTAAAAAGGACCGAAAGGCGTGTCTCCGCATATGGCAAGAGTGTAGCTGGATTGACAGTAGCAAAGAGGAAGCCGCAGCATTCGACATCTTGGTCGAAGGGTGCCGCGCATTGGTCGCCGACCTCAACGGAGAGGCCGAGTGCCTCGTGCTCTCGATACCCGGCGTCATCCGCTACCTCGATGAAGAGCTGGCGCTCTCGGTGGTTACCAATGTGACCACCAGCCGCATCGCACGCAAGCAAGGCCTCGCCAAACGCCTTACGGCACAGTCGATCGCCGCCGACGTTGCCGCCGGCGCACAGGTGAGCGTCCTGGGCATCTTCGAGCAGGGTTTTTATAATCGGCTCGGCTTTGGCTCCGGTGGCTATGAACACCGGATCAGCTTCGACCCCGCCCAGCTTAACATCAACGTGAAGGCACGTGTGCCGCGCCGCCTCGATAGAAAGAAAGATGGCGCGAGCGTACACGCCGCGATGCTGGCCCGGAAGCGCGGGCATGGTGCGTGCAGCCTAAACTCCGACGCTTTCATCCGGGCCGAGATGCACTGGCTCAGGGATGGCTTCGGCCTGGGCTACTTCGATGGCCCAAACGGTGAACTCACCCACCTTATTTGGTGCGGGACAAAGGGCGAAGGCGGGTCCTATTCCGTCCTTCTGTGCATCTATCAAAACCGAGAGCAGTTCTTAGAGCTGATGGCCCTGGTCAAAAGCTGGGGCGACCAGGTGCGCATGGTGCGGATGCACGAGCCGCCGGACATCCAGATGCAAGACCTGATCGAGCAGCCCTTCCGCTATCGCCTGCTAACCAGGAAGTCGGAGTTCGAAAACTCCAACCTTGCCACCGCCTATTGGCAGATGCGCATCTGTGACTTGCCGGGCTGTCTGGCAAAGACACATCTGCGCGCCGACACCGTGCGCTTTAACCTCAAGCTGCGCGACCCTATCGAGAAATATCTGCCGGATGATGCCCCCTGGCGCGGCGTGTCCGGCGATTATGTGGTCACGCTGGGGCCATCATCCGGCGCGGAGCCGGGCACCGATGCCACGCTCCCAACCCTTACGGCAGCGCTGGGCGCGTTCACACGCATGTGGATAGGTGTACGACCCGCCACAGGCCTTGCGGTGACCGATGACCTTGTCGGCCCGCCTGATCTGCTGGATGCGCTCGACCGGGTCCTATGCCTGCCAGACCCTAACGTAGATTGGGACTTCTAACAGACTGCTCAGCCGGGCTTGCGGGCTAAAGACAATTGTGTTTAATCCCAGGCTGGGCAGTTAACTCTAGTTAAAACAACTGAAAGGCAACATCATTATGGCACCGAACCTCAAAGTAGCCGTCATCGGCGGCGGCTCGACATATACACCAGAGCTGGTCAGCGGGTTCTTGGCGCGGATCGAGCAGTTCCCGCTCACCGAGCTTTGGCTCATGGACATCTTACCCGAACGCCTGGATGTCGTGGGCAGCTTCGCACGGCGTATCGTCAAAGCTGCCGGCGCACCCTTCGAAATCCATCTGACCACCGATCAGCGTGCAGCGGTGCGTGGCGCCGCCTATGTCACTACACAACTGCGCGTCGGCTGGATGCAGGCACGCCGCGCCGATGAATACTTGGGGCGACGGCACGGCCTTATCGGGCAAGAGACAACCGGCATCGGCGGCATGGCAAAAGCACTGCGCACCATCCCAGTTGTCTTGCAGATCGCCCAAGATATGGCCGAACTCGCACCCGGCGCGCTCTTGGTCAACTTCACCAACCCGGCGGGCCTGATCGTCGAGGCCCTGGCGCGCTATGCGCCGGAGGTGTCGGCGGTGGGGCTTTGCAACATGCCGATCAATATGGAGATGAACGTCATCAAGAGGCTAAACGAGCGCTTGGGGCGGTCGGTCACGCGGGCGCAATGCGCGCTTGATACGCTTGGCCTGAACCATCTCACGTGGCATCGCGGCTTCCGCGTTGATGGCGATGATGTGTGGCCGCAGATCATCGCAGACTATGCTGCCGAGCTAAAACACACCCCTGGCAAGGCTTGGAAGGCGGCGCTCGTCGAAAATCTGCGCATGGTCCCGAACGATTATCTCTACTACTACTACGCTACCGCCGAGAAGCGCGCCGCCCAAGACGCCTGGCCACCTTCGCGGGCCGAAAAGGTAATGTCGATCGAGAAGAACTTGCTGGCCGAATATGCCGAACCGGACCGCACCACACCGCCCGACGATCTGATGGAGCGCGGCGGCGCATACTATTCCACCGTCGCCACCCAGCTTCTCAGCGCGCATTACAATGACCTCGGCGAAACGCACATCGTCAACACGCGGCACGGCGGCGCAGTTCCGGGCTGGCCTGCCGATTGGGTGTTAGAGATGCCATGCAAGGTCAACCGCACCGGCATTAGCCCCATCCCGACAGCACCGCTGCCCCCGGTTTGCTTTGGCTTGCTCGCACAGGTCAAGATGTACGAGATTCTCACCGTCGAGGCAGCGGTGCACGGTGACCGGGCCGCCGCTTATCAGGCACTCTTGGCACACCCGCTTGGCCCGGCAGCAGAACAAATACCGACGGTGCTCGATGATCTGATCGAGACACACAAAGCATATCTGCCCCAGTTTGCCTAACGCCGGGCACCGAGTGCCCCTCTCAGAAAGGGTGTATCCCATTCTGAGGAAAACTTTACCACGGAGGATGCAGAGCAAGAAGAGAAAACTCCGTGACCTCTGTGGTAAAGCCCTTCTCGCCCCAAACAGAAAAAGGTGCTTGCCCGCACAGCCCATCACACTTATCATTAAGGTATCGCACTTTACCCTACCACTTTGTAGGAGGAACCCCCTTTGGCTACCTGGATGATTGTCGAGGACGAAGACGACATTTACGAAGTTTTGGTTGCTATGTTTGAGCTTTGGGGCGTGAACCACATTCACTTCTACAATGGCAAAGACGCCCTGGAATGGATTGATATGGTAGACGCCGGACGCATCAAGTCTGAGCTGCCCGAACTCGCGCTCCTGGATATACGCTTGCCCGGCGGCGTGAGCGGCCCCGACGTCGGCGCGCAGCTGCGCCAGAGCGCCCGGCTAAACAACATCGGCATAGTAATGATTACAGCCTACCGGCTCAAGCCGGCGGAGGAGGAGAAACTTATCGCCATCGCCGGCGCCGATAAGTTCCTCTATAAGCCACTGCCGGGCGTGGTCGAGCTATATGCTCTGGTCAACGAAGTGATTGCAGAACGGCGAGGTTAAGACGAGAGGCAGCCTCAAATGCAAGTAAGAGATGTTTTCAGCAAGACGCGCACGCATCGTGCCCGCCGCTATAAGGTCAGCGGGGTGCTCTTGGGACTTGTGGGTCTGGTGCTCTTGGCCTTTGGCTTTCTGTTGTGGTTCTTCAATGTCTTCAGCGCAAACACATTGATCCAGATACTCCTCGTGCTTGTCGCGTTTGTCTTGGGCTTGCTCGCGCTGCTCGCGGGGCTGTTTAACCTGGCGCGTGGCTTCGCCACCCCCACCGCCGACCCGCTCGGCGCACGCTTCGCCCAGACCATCACGCCCATCTTGGACGCCGGGCACCTCTTGCTGCGCAATGTAACCCGCGCCGACCTTATGGCTCAACCCGATGCGCTGCTGGTGGGCCTTGAGGGGGTTATGTTGTTCAAGTTGATTGATGAGGCGGGCATCTTCCGCTGCGAGGGCGAGCTGTGGCTCTCGCGCGTGCCGGGCCGTGACTTCTGGACCTGGCAGCGCAACCCCACGCGCGAGATTATCCAAGAGCTTGATGCGCTGCGTGCCTACCTTGCAAGGAAGAATCTGCAAGGCGTGCCGATCAGCGCGGTAATCGTCTTCACGCATCCCCAGGCCGAGGTGAGCGTAAGCGCCCCTGCTATCCCGGTCACGACCCTCGATCACCTCCCTGCCTACCTACAAAATGGCTATCTGCTCGGCGCGCGCATCAACGAAGACTTGCTCAAGCAGACGCGCCGCGCACTGCGCTAAAAGCCCCTCCGCTCTGTGCGCCTATCTTGACACTCGTGTTCGTGTCGCCTATGCTTTATCTCTGAACGGCAGAGCCGGCTTGTCTTGCCATCTGCACACAATACACACGCAGGAGACTGTGAAATGATTCGACCTAACGCAAAGATAGACGTAATCCCTGCCCTCCCACCTGAACTCGAACCGCTCCGCACGCTGGCATACAATATGTACTGGGCGTGGGACCACGAAGCGATCGACCTCTTCTGGCGCATGGATCGCGATCTTTGGGAAAACACGGGCCATAACCCAATCCGGATGCTCGGCCTCATCAGCCAGCGCCAATTGCAAGAGCTTGTGACCGACAAAGCCTTCATGACCGGCATGGCGCGCGTATATGCGCACTTCCAAGCATATATGCAGAGCACCGCCACCTGGTACAACCGCACGTGTGAGGAATGCAACACGCCGTACATCGCCTACTTCTCACCGGAGTTCGGCCTCAGCGAGTGCCTCCGCAGCTATTCCGGCGGCCTGGGCATCCTCTCCGGCGACCATGTGAAGTCTGCCTCCGACCTGGGCGTGCCGCTGATCGGTGTCGGCATCCTGTATCAGGAAGGCTACTTCCATCAATACCTCAATGCCGACGGCTGGCAGCAAGAATCCTACCCCATCAACGACTTCCCCAACCTCCCCGTGACCTTGATGCGCGACGCCGACGGTAAACCCATCACCATTAGCATTCGCTTTCCGGGGCGCGCGGTGTACGCGCAAATCTGGCGGGTGCAGGTGGGCAGGGTGCCGGTGATCCTGATGGATACCAACATCCCCGCCAACCAACCACACGACCGCTACATCACCGACCGGCTCTACGGCGGCGACCGTGATATGCGGCTGCGCCAAGAGATTCTGCTCGGCGTGGGCGGGATGCGCGCCCTCGATGCCCTGGGGATGCGCCCCATCGTATGCCACATGAACGAGGGCCACTCGGCCTTCTTGGGCCTAGAGCGCATCCGTATCCTGATGAAAGAAAACGGCCTCAACTTCCGCGCGGCGAAAGAGATTGCCCGCGCCGGTAACATCTTTACCGTGCATACCCCGGTCCCGGCGGGCATCGAGCGCTTCTCGTTCGAGGCGATGGACGCTTACTTCGGCCACTACCATGAAGAGCTTGGCCTAAGCCGCGATGAGTTCTTAGACCTGGGGCGCGAGGATGTGCCGGACCAGGGCCAACAGTTTTCGCTCTCTGTGCTGGCGATCAAGCTGTCGCGCGCCTCTAACGGCGTGGCGAAGCTGCACGGCGTGGTCTCGCGCCGCATGTGGCATTGGATGTTCCCAGACGTGCCGGAGCACGAAGTGCCGATTGATGCCATCACCAACGGCATCCATGTCGGGTCGTGGATATCTAGGGATATGGCAACCCTGTTCGACCGCTATCTCGATCCGCACTGGCGCGACGCGCCCTCCGACCCGGCATCTTGGCAAGATGTCGTCCGCATCCCCGACGGTGAACTCTGGCGCACCCATGAGCGCCGCCGCGAGCGCCTGGTAGCGTTCGCCCGGCAACGGCTGCACCAACAGCTCGAAGCGCGCGGCGCGCTGCCCTCTGAGCTGCAGATCGCCGAGGAAGTGCTCAACCCAGACGCTCTCACCATCGGTTTTGCCCGGCGCTTCTCCACCTATAAGCGCGCGACTCTGCTCTTCCGCGACCCCGAACGCTTGAAGCGCATCCTCAATGACCCCGAACGCCCTGTACAGCTGATCTTCGCCGGCAAAGCGCACCCACACGATGGCGCCGGCAAGGACCTGATCCGCACGATCGTACATTTTGCCAACCAGCCGGAGTTCCGCGACTCGATCGTTTTTCTAGAGAACTACGATATGGTGATCGCCCGTTACCTGACACAGGGCTGCGATGTTTGGCTCAACACGCCGCGCCGTCCCCGTGAGGCCAGCGGCACCAGCGGCATGAAGGTTGTATATAACGGCGGGCTAAACGCCAGCATCCTGGACGGGTGGTGGGCCGAGGCCTACGACCCTACCGCCGGGTTCGCCATCGGCGCGGGCGAGGAATATATAGATGGGAACGAGCAGGATAACATCGAGTCACAGGCGCTCTATAAGCTGCTCGAAAGGGACATCATCCCACAGTTCTACCGGCGTGGACGCGACGGCTTGCCGCGCGAGTGGATCGGGTGCATCAAGAACGCCTTGTGTGCCTTCGCACCTTACTTCAACACACACCGCATGTTGCACGAGTATACTAAAAAGTTCTACGTCCCGGCCCGCGACCATTACCTGGCGCTCTCGCAGCCTGACTTCACACGCGGTAAGGCCCTCTCTGACTGGCTGGACCGCGTCCGGGCGCAGTGGTCGAACGTGGAGGTCGTCGAGATTGAGACGCCCGACGAGCCTCAAATCACAGTAGATGCCGAGATCACGATCCGCGCGCGCGTAGAGCTGGGCAGCCTCTCGCCCGATGATGTGGCGATCGAACTCTATCACGGGCCACTGAACACTAACGGTGAGATAGATTCGGGTGAAGTCATCGATATGCCATACACCGGCGAGTCGGAGGGCACACAGTATATCTTTGCCACCCCGCTCAGATATGCCACCAGCGGTGCGCGGGGCATGGCGGTGCGTGTGCTGCCGCGCCATGCAGACCTGGCGAACCCGATCTTGACCGGGTTGATCCATTGGGCACCATGAGCCGATAGCACACCGAAGCGTGCTAGTGCTCGATGTGCAGCTCGGCGCTAAACGGCCCCTGCCGCCCGTCCGCATCGAGCGCCGCAATCGCCATGTAATCCGTGCCGACAAGCTCCGCCTCGCTTAGGGTGAAGCTGCCGGATGCATCGATCTGGAGCCGCCGCTCGTAGCCGAGGGCGTTGGCCGGGCGCAGCGCGACAATATACCCGGCGGCGTTGGCGGGCGGCGTCCAAGTGAACTTGTTATTGGTCTGCACCACGTCGGCGGGCGGTGCGGGGCCGTCCGCCAGCACCAGCAAGGCGGCAAGGGTGATGCGTGTGACACGCGCCATATAGCGTGTCGAGATACGTTCCATCG
>CAZJBO010000120.1:0-7539 GCA_964544075.1 uncultured Anaerolineae bacterium | reverse complement strand
GCTGCGCCGCGACAATCTCGGCCTCCGTGAGGGCGAAATAGCGCTCCGGCTTCGCCGCAAACACGTTCGATGCGCCGCATACCCGCAGCAGATCGTGGATATAGGTATCCCGGTTAAAGCTCATCCAGGGCGCGCGCCAAACCGGGACAAACACCGAGCGCGGCGGTTGATTCTGCACCGCAAGTTCCAAGTAGTCCAACCCGCGCTCGATCACCTGCACGCGCGGCAGCATCGCAGCCTCATCAAAGGCATACATCAGCGCCCAGAGCAAGTCGATTGCCGCCCTGACCCGCCGAACCTTCACCACCCACACCGTGATGCCGGCAGCGCGCAAGGCCGCGACGTCCTCCTCACGGTTATCATCATCGTCGGCGATCACCAGATCGGGACGCAGCGCCTTGATCTGCGCAATGTCGGGATCGATGGGGCCACCAATGCGCCGCAGCCGGGCAAGCGACGCGGCAGGCTCGGTGCAATAGGTGGTGACACCCACCAAGCGATCGCCGAGATTTAGCTCAAAGAGCGTGAGCGTCAGGCTGGGCACGAGCGACACAACCCGCCGGGGCGGAACATCGAACGGGACCCGGACGTTGTGTATCTCGCGCACGGTCAGGGCATCACATACTGCGCCACCGACGCCAGCATCGCCGCCACCGCCACCGCCAATGCGTCCTCGTCCAGATCAAAGCGCGGGTGGTGGTGCGGGTAATCGGTACCCTTCGCCGCACTGCCGCTGCCCACGAAGAAGAAGCAGCCCGGCACCCGGTCGAGGAAGAAACACATATCCTCCGCACCCATCTTACGCACCGCATCGGCGAGATAATCTGCCCCCAGGCCGGTGCTGATCGCCCGGCGCACGGCGTCGCTTACCTCGGCATCATTGTTGACCGGGGAAGTCGATTCGCCAACCTCCACGGTGGCCGTGCAGCCCATCGCCTGTGCGATGCCGCCGGCGATCTCTTCAGTGCGCCGGATAATCGTATCGCGCACTTCGCGCTCGTAGGAGCGGAAGGTGCCGGAGAGCTTGGCAGTGCCGGGGATGATGTTAAATGCGTCGCCTGCCTGCATACGGCACACGCTCAGCACAGCCGAGTCGGTTGGACTCACGTTGCGGCTCACCACGGTCTGAAGCGCAACGATGATCTGGGCCGCCGCTATCACCGGGTCGTGGGTTTGTTCGGGCGCTGCGCCATGTCCACCGGAGCCGGTGACATTAACCTTGAAGATGTCCGCGCCGGCCATGATCGGCCCGGCGCCTACCGCGATCTTGCCGGTCTCCATTCCGCTCCAGAAGTGCAGCCCCAGGGCGACATCCGGCACAGGGTCTTCGAGCGCGCCGTCTTCGATCATCGCTTGCGATCCATTGCCGATCTCTTCTGCCGGCTGGAAGATAAACTTCACACGCCCCGCGATCTGCGCGCGGTGCTCGCTGAGTATCTCGGCGACCGTCAGCGCCACCGCTGTGTGACCATCGTGACCACAAGCGTGCATCTTCCCAGCTATCGTCGAGGCATACTCGGCCTCGTTTTGCTCCTGCACCGGCAAAGCGTCCATATCGGCGCGGATCATCACGGTTGGGCCATCCTGTGCGCCTTCCAGCAACCCGACCACGCCCGTCTTCCCGACTCCCGTCCTGACCTTCAACCCCAACGCGCGCAGCACATCGGCGACAATGCCGGCGGTGCGAGTCTCTTTGAAGGCCAGCTCCGGGTGACGGTGAAAGTCGCGGCGGCGGTCCAGTGTCTTGGCTTGGTGTGCCTTCGCAGCAGCAAGAAAGTCGAATCCCATAATGTTGATGCCTCCTTAAAGTCAGCTCCTAAAGTTCAGATGTCTTCAAATTTCGGTGTCTGTCCACCTTCTTCGTCTTTATCAACGCCTGCGGCGCTTTTTGCCTCTATCGCGTTCTCGACCGCGTCCGCTGTCCTCGTCACCGTCAGTGTCGGCGTCGGGTTTAGGCTGTGGTTTGGGCCGCGCAGACATCGCATCGCGCGGCACAACGTGCCGCATGTTTTCGACAAGCACGACCGCTGCTTCTTCGAGGGGCAACAGATCAATCACCTTGCCCGGCCCGTGCGGGGTCTCGACCCACTTGCCTTTCTTAGGCAGCCCCTTGAGTGCCTCCCGGTACTGCTCATATTCATACGCCAAACAACAGCGCAAACGCCCACAAACACCTGTGATCTCAGATGGATTGAGCGAGATGTTTTGCGCCTTCGCCATCTTGATCGAAATCGGGCTGAACTCGGTGAGGAAATCGACACAGCAGCGCACGATGCCACAAGCACCACAACCTTCAAGGGTCTTCGCCACATCGCGCGGCCCCACCTGACGGAACTCTATCTTCGTTCGAAAGGTACGGCGCAGCGCGCTGCGCAGCCGGTTGGTGTTGATACGATCCTCAGCATTGTATGTGATAGTCAACAAGCTGCCATCAAAATTATAACGCGCTTGAATGAACTTGACGTGCTTCGCGCCGAGCCTCGCAGCCTTCTGCCGACACATAGCGAGCACCTCTCCGGCCTTTGCCTGCCATATCTGTTGGCCCACCAAGTCTTGCGGCGTCGCCATGCGCAAAATCGGCTTGTTCTCGCGCGTGTCGGTGCCGGGTTCGACAAGGCTGACAACCCGGCCCATCTGCCGGCCTCGGCTTGTCTCCACAATGACAAAATCGTTTACTTGCAGGTCTTGGAACGCGCTGCAATCGAAGTGATAGGCTTTGCCGCACTTTTCAAATCGAACGCCGGCCACTTGCTTGGGCCTGGTAACATTCGTAGTTTCCACTGATACACTCTCCGATAGTAACTTCTCAACCGTTTCTGCCTTCGGGACTTTGGCCTGAGATTATAATCCCAGGCCAAGCAATTGCATCCGATGTATCTGTTCCCCGGCTCAAAGCCCCACGAGAGCAGATGAATAGACTCGCCACCGATAAAACATCCAATGTGTTTATGATGGTAGGAAATATCTACCAGAAAAGCAAGACATTGGGGGGTACAGATCAAACCGCCGGGGTAAAACCCGGTGATCCGGCGCTGCCTCAAACTGCGCTTTGACAAGCCCTAAACGACGAGTACAATCAACCCCGGCTTAATTAGGAGGTTGACCTATCATGAGCTATGACAAAGTACACGTTTCCGAACACCCGCTGATCCAACACAAGCTCCGGTTGCTGCGGCGCACGAGCACCAAACCGAAAAAGTTCCGCGAGCTGATCCGCGAGATTGCAATGCTGCTGGCATACGAAGCCACCCTCGACCTTGCGCTCGAAGCCAAAGCCATCCAGACGCCGCTAGAGATGGCCGAGGGTTTCGAACTGCAAGAGAAGATCGGGCTTGTGCCCATCCTACGCGCCGGCCTGGGCATGGTCAACGGCGTGTGGGAGATGATGCCCAGCGCCGAGGTCTGGCATCTGGGCCTCTATCGAGACGAAAACACCCTACGCCCGGTAGAGTATTATAATAAGCTCCCCATCGAACCGACCGTCTCGGTTTGCCTGGTCCTAGACCCGATGCTTGCCACCGGCGGCAGCGCCACCACAGCCGTAGATGTGCTCAAGCGTTGGGGAGTGAAGCGCATTAAGTTTGTAGGCGTGATCGCCGCGCCGGAGGGTATCGACACACTAACCCATGCCCACCCCGACATACAAATCCACATCGCCGCCATCGATAAACACCTCAACAACGACGGGTTTATCATACCGGGTCTCGGCGATGCCGGAGACCGCCAATTCGGGACGGCCTAAGCGCACGTGGCAAGAAATACACCAGTCGATGCTTTCTTGATCGTACTGGGCCTGAGCTTTGCGCTATCGTTGGGCCTAAGCCGCGCCGCGATATGGCTGGGGCTGCGCTGGCATATCATAGACGCGCCACGCGGACGCCATCGACACGCGCATACCGTATCCAAGCTCGGCGGGCTGGCGCTCTGGGGCGCGTTTAGCGTAGCCGTACTGGTGGCACAGGCGCGGCCTGTGCCGCACACCGACGCGATGGAAGCGGTGCGCGTGAGCGGTCTGCTGCTCGGCGGGGCTTTTTGCTTTGTCTTTGGCCTGCTCGACGACCGCTTCGAGTTCAGCGCACTACCACAATACCTGGCACAGCTCGCCGCTGCGTCGATTGCGGTTGTGTTTCAGATATTCATCCAATACTTCAACAATCCCCTAACGAACGGACAAACCGCCCCCTGGCCGCACCTGGTCACGGTGTTTATCAGCGTGTTGTGGATGGGCGCGATGATGAACGCAGTCAACTTCATCGACGGGGTGGATGGGTTGGCGGCAGGCGTGGCGGGCATCGCAGCGGTCGTGTTGTTCATCAACAGCGTGTTCCGGCTCAACCCGCCCCAGCACAGCGTGGGGATGTTGCCCCTGGCGCTGCTGGGCGCGACTCTGGGCTTCCTGCCGATGAACTTTGCACCGGCACGGGTGTTCATGGGCACATCGGGGTCGATGTTCCTCGGATACACGTTAGGGGCGCTCAGCATCATCGGCGGCGCGAAGATGGCGACAATCCTGCTCGTGATGGGGTTGCCGCTGCTCGAACTGGTATGGGTGGCGGTAGGGCGCATCCGCGCCGGACGCAGCCCATTCGAAGGCGACCGCACTCACTTACACCATCGCCTGCTCGACCTCGGCTTCACACAGCGACAGATCGCGCTGAGCTATTGGGCGTTTTCGGCGCTGTGCGGCATATTGGCGCTGGCGACCACATCGCGCATGTTCAAGCTGCTCGCACTGATCGCAATGGGCTTAGTGGTCGGGGCAGGCTTGTTGTTGATACCGCGTGTATCGCAAGGCGAAGGCGACTAAAGCGCGCCTACTCGACGAACTGGTTGGTATACAAAGTGTCGATGTCCAGAGGGGCCTCGATCACCCCTTGATTCAACAAGACGTCGTGCACGTTCTGCCAGACACGCTCTTCCATCAAACCAATCGTAACGCCGGTATCGATCAGCGGGATCGAGACAAGCATCGCCCGGTTCTGAAATTCCTCGTCCAAAGTGGCATCGTAGGAGAGCGTAACCTTAGTCGCCAAAGCGGGGTCCTCGATCGCGGTCTTCCAGCCACGCAGCGAAGCGCGCACAAAACGGTCTACGATGTCGGGGTGGTCGGCGATCATTGCATCGGTGGTGAAGATCAGGTCGCCATACCAATTGATGCCATAATCGCTGGGCCAGATCACTACATAATCTTCCCCGGCCAAATCTAGCGTGACCGGCCCGTTGATCGCGTAGTTAGAACAAACCGGGGCAATCTCCCAACACTCCCACAAATCCCAGATGCTGACCTCGATCTCCTCGACCTGGTTTCGGTCAATCCCCAACCGTTCCATCATCGCACGGTAGACAATGCTCGACGAGCCGGGCGACAGCGCAACCTTCTGTCCCAAGAAGTCCTCCGGCGACCTAATGCCGGCATCGGGCTTGACCAGCCACATCTCCGGGCTGGTACGGAAAATCACCCCGACTGCCCGCACCGGCTTGCCCTCGCTGCGGGCAACCACAATCTCCGCCGGGGTAGCGATGCCGAAAGCATTCTCGCCGGCGATGACTTGGTCAATATCAGATAGCTCCCCAAAATCTTGCGGTTCTATCGAAACCACAAGGCCCACATCCGCATAATAGCCTTCCTGGGCTGCCACATAAAAACCTGCAAACTGAGTCTGGTGCAGCCACCGGAGGTTCAACACGATCCTATCCGGTGCCGGAGTAGGCGAAGAACCATCACAAGACGTCAACAACCCGGCCAACACAAATAACAGAACAAGGCTAAACGCCCCATAGCGAGATTTCCACGTGTGCATCTAAATGCCCCCTTCGCATGTCAGAGACCGACATGCGCATCTATTCTTTCCTCATTGAAGCACTTACAGTGTACGGGAAAATCGATTTGAGGGCAATACTACCGACACGCGATAGTTTATACACATCGCGGTCTTGCAAGACTAAGCGCGCACGTTAGTCAAAGCGCTCTACCGTGCCGCCGGAACCACCACCACAGGAAGAGCGCCGAACCGATCGTCGGCCCGCCGCCCGCGCCACAGACCACGCTCAAGCCCAACGAGCCACCGGCGGCGGTCACGAGCGCATATAGCAAGAGGCCAAACACTCCCCAGCTCCCCGCCAACACAAAGCCCAACAAACAGCCCTTCGCGACCGCCCGCCGGATAGGGATATGCTCACCCACCATATACACCCTCCACCTGCCAGGGCCAACGGGGAGGCCGCACTCCGTCACCGGTCATGGCGGGCACCTCGGCATCGGCAGATATTTCTTCGACCAAATAAACCGGCAGCCCGCCAATCATACAGTAGTCCCCCACCGTCTGCTGACACTCTGCCGCCGCCAGCGTCACCACATACTCCCCATCTTGCGGGGTGGTCGGGCGCGCCTTGCCGAAGCCATCGATCAATGTTGCGCGCTCTGTCTGTGCGGGGATGCGCGCGGTCTGCCAATCTGGTAGCCGGCTCCACAGCATGGTCACACGGAAGTCACCCTGCCGCCACACCACGCGCCCGACCGTATGCCGATCGAGCCAGCGCACATCTACCGCGCCGCGCAACTGTTCTAGCGCCACGCGCGTTGTATCGAAAACCGGTCGGGCGCTCCCGTCCAGACGCAGCAGGCCGAAAGGTTCAGGGTTTGCCACCAAGTCGGTCTCAATGTCAATTAGCTTATAGATGCCGATGCGGTCGGCGCCGCCTGCCAGAGCCAGAGCCAGAGCCTGTGGCATATAGGCCGCCTGCTCGTTCAACGAAACCGCCATCGTCACGTCCTCGACCGGCCATGCCGGGTCTTGGGAGGGCGCGGCGTTTGTCTCGACAAGCCAAAGTGCCTTATCGCCCATACCGGCATCCGACAACATCGCACGGTATTGCTCGACCAACGTGTAGACCTGTGCCGGGTTGAAATAGAAGTGGACGGTTGCCACGTCGAAGTAGTAATTATGTGCGGCGGCGTCAGGGTCGGCGCGCAAGGCGTCGAGCAGACGCGCAAAGTATAGCGTGCGCCCATACTGTACATCCCACCAATGCGACATCGCCGCCAGATGTATCACAACATCGGGGTCTACCGCGTGTGCCGTGAGGTAGGCCACGCGCGTCAGCTGCACAAAGTCCTCGACCGTGCCCGGCCAGGTATAACCGGGGTTGTCCGCATCCCATACATCCGGCTCGTTCCAAATGATCCAGTGGTCGATCTGCCCGGCATATCGGCTGACGGCAGTCCGCACAAACTGTGCCCACACATTGTCGGGGTCATCATACGGCAGATATAGGCCGGCAGGTAAGTCAGTATCGGGGTCACGCGCCCAGTCGGGGATGCCGATGAGCAAGGCCACAACCTCGCGGCCCGCAGCGACTTCGGCGTCGAGTTCGGCGGCGGTAACCTCCGCCTCGACCCAGGCGTCGGGGCCTTCGGGCTGTACCCACGCCCAGTTAAAGCGCACCCTTCCCCACGACAGGCCAAGCCGAGCCGCAGCGTCGGGCGCGTCGTAGCACTCGACCGCGCCGAAGCGGGGATCGGGGGGGATGGGAGGCTGT
>CAZJBO010000119.1:0-7563 GCA_964544075.1 uncultured Anaerolineae bacterium | reverse complement strand
GACCGGCTGCCAGGCGATGCGCTAGTGATGTATAACGACCCGGCAGCGCTCTATTACCATACCAAGCTGCCGGGCGTCGTGACGCCCAACGGCGACATAACGGCGGTGCGCGCGCTGGCCGAGCGTTACGGGGTGACGCACCTTGTGCTCGACGCCAACCGCCCGGCCCCGCTCGACGCACTCTATCGGGGAGGGGTGCACGCCGACTTCTTGCACGAGATTGCTTTGCTGGAGGGCGGCAGTGTGCGCATATTCGAGGTGGACTTACCATGAAACCATCACGCAGCGACGTAATCATCATCGCAGCCGCTTTTATCGTCGTGGCTGCTTATGCGCTTGTAGCGGATGGCGGCTTCCCGCTTGACGACAGCTGGATACACCAGACCTACGCCCGCAATCTGGCCGAGCGTGGTGAGTGGTCCTTTGTGCCCGGTGTGCCGAGCGCCGGCTCTACCGCGCCGCTCTGGACGGCACTGCTGGCGCTTGGGTATGTGCTGGGGGTGCATTACACGCTCTGGACCTACGGGCTGGGGGCGCTCTGTCTGGCGGCGATGGGGCTGCTGGGCGCGCGGGTGGTCGTGTGCATCTTCCCGGACGCCGAGCAAGTGGGCTTGCCGACGGGTCTGGCGATTGTAATAGAGTGGCACTTGGTCTGGGCGGCGGCCTCCGGCATGGAGACGGCTTTGTTCGGGGCGCTCTCGATGGCGCTGGTTTATCTAATATTGCGCCCGCGCCGCCGGTTCGTCTTAGGCTTGGTCGGAGGGCTGCTCACCCTAACACGGCCCGAAGGCCTGGGGCTGGTGGGTCTGGCGCTGCTATTTGTATATCAAGAGCAGCTGCGCGGCTGGGCGGTCGATGCGGCGCACATCGTGGCGGGCTGGTTGGTGGGGGTTGCGCCGGGCGCGCTGCTCAACCTGAGCCTAAACGGGAGCGTGCTGCCGAACACCGCTGCGGCGAAGCAGACCGAATATGCCGCGCTGTTGGCCGCCCCATATCCCGCACGCTTGTTCGACGTGGCCTTGCCGCTCTTGGCGGGCGTGCTGGTGCTGTTGCTGCCGGGGATCGTGTGGGGGGCGTGGCGACGGCGGCAGTTCCGCGCTTATATAGCGCTGCTGTGGCCGCTGGCATTGGTGGCGCTCTATGCGGCACGGCTCCCGGTGCAATATCAACATGGGCGTTATGTCGTTCCGGCGCTGCCGCACCTGATCGTGTGGGGTGTGGGAGGGACCTTGCTTATGCTGCGCGCGGGGCGGCGCACGATGGCGGGGCGTTTGTTCAGCCGTGCGCTGGCGATCGCAGCGGCGCTGTTGCTGTTGTTATTCTGGCCCAACGGATTGCAAGCCTATATGCACGATGTATCGGTCATCAGGGGCGGCATGGTTACAACCGCACGGTATGTCGCAGAGAATATACCGCCGGACGCGCTGCTGGCGGTGCACGATATTGGAGCGGTGGGCTACTTCGCGCCGCGTGACATCCTGGACTTGGCGGGCCTGGTGACGCCGGAGGTGATCCCTTTCATCCGGGATGAGGCAAAGCTGATGGCATACATGGAGGAGCACGACGCGGCATACCTGATGACCTTCCCGAACTGGTACCCGGAGATTGTCGCCGACCCGCGCGTCGAGCTGGTGTATCCGTCAAGTGGGATCGCGCCGGAGGATGGCTGGGTGAGGATGGCGGTCTATCGGCTGAACTGGGAGGGAGAGTAATGATGCGTGTGATGTTTCGTCTCCTGCTGGGCGCGTTGCTGGCGATAGGCGCGCCTGCCCTCGCACAGGGCGATGTGCGCCCCGACGGTGCCGAGCGCTTCACCACACCGCCGGACCGCGCCAGCGACCAGAACCCGGCCTTCGCGCCGGACGGCACAAGGCTTGTGTTTACCCGCTTTGAGGCGGGGTACAACGTCGGCCCCTCGGCGCTCCTCTTGCTCGACCCGGCGCGCGGTACCGTAAGCCGGCTCGCCGCTGCGCCGGAGAGCGATAACGTGAACCTGCCCGGCAGTATCTGGGATGCCGAGACCGACCGCATCGTGTTCTCGTCCGACCGGGAGGATATCGACGAGATATGGACGCTGGAGGCCGACGGGGGCGGTTTGACGCGGGTGACCTATCATGAGGCGGCGGGTTATTTCATCGAGCCGAGCTTCGCGCCGGGCGCGGGATGGATTGTCTTTGAGGCAAACGATGGGGAGCAAGGGCGCATCTGGAAGGTGCGCGCCGACGGCAGCGGCCTGACGCAGCTCACCGACGGCCCTGATGACCGCCAGCCGAACTGGTCACCGGACGGCGCGCGTATCTTGTTCCAGCGCCGCGCGCCCGGCACCGACGCATGGGATATCTACACGATGGATGCCGACGGGGACGGCATACGGCAGGTGACGGACACCGGCAGCGCAACCGACGCGAGCTGGTCACCGGACGGGCAGTGGATCGTGTACTCGTCGGACGACGGGCTGCCGACGGCAAGCATCTTTGTAATCCCGGCGTTGGGCGGCGCGGCCATCCGCGTTACGCATGACGATGCGCAGTACGACGGTGCGCCTTCGTGGTCACCGGACGGACGGTGGATTGCGTTCGAGTCGCATCCGGGCGACGATGACACGCCGTCGGCGCTGTGGCGTATCGCTGCGCCGCGCTTGTCGCGCCCGGCAGAGGGTGGCGGTCTGGCGGCGGTGGACGACTTCTTGTACCAGTTGCAGGGCCTTGATCTGGCGGCGGTGGGCGCAACGGCCTATGACCTGCTGGTGATAGATTACGCGGCGAACGATGACGACGGGAGCGCCTACACTGCCGAGGCGATCGCCGCGCTGCGGCATAGCCCCGGCGGTGAGAAGATCGTGCTGGCGTACATGAGCATCGGTGAGGCGGAGGATTACCGCTTCTATTGGGATGATGCATGGTTCGATGACCCGCCGGCTTGGTTGGACGCCGAGAACCCGAACTGGGAGGGGAACTACAAGGTGCGCTATTGGGACCCCGCATGGCAGGCGATCATTTTTGACTACACCGACCGTTTGCTCGACGCGGGCTTTGATGGGGCGTATTTAGATATCATTGATGGGTGCTGGTATTACGAAGCGCAAGGCCGCCGCAGCGCCGCCGCCGAGATGGTAGAGTTTGTCGCCGCGATCGCGGCGTATGCCCGCGCACGTGACCCCGATTTTTATATCTTCCCCCAGAACGCCGCCGAGCTGGTGGCAGACTTCCCGGAATACCTAGATGTGATAGACGGCATCGGGCAAGAGGATGTCTATTATGGTTATGACGGAGACGACAAGCCCACGCCGCCGGAGGTGAGCGCCGAGCTTGAAGGCTATCTCGACCGCTTCCGAGCTGCGGGCAAGCTGGTGCTTACCATCGATTATGCTACCGCACCCGCGCATATTGAGGATGCCTATACACGTGCCCGCGCGCGGGGATATGTGCCCTTCGTGACGGTGCGCGACCTTGATGAACTGATAATCAACCCCGGCTACGAACCGGACTGAATTGGTGTATTATAGGAAAATAGGTGATGTTTGTTGATTCAAAGGAGATTCATGATGCACAAAGTTAAGTTGATTGCGCCCTATCTTACGCTAGCTTTGATGCTGGTCGGCCTGGGCCTTGCGGCGGCGCAAGACGACACGCCCATCAGTATCATCTTTATGCACCACTCCACCGGCGCCAACCTCATAGAGTTTGGTAACGTGCGTCCGGCGCTCAGCGCGCTGGGCTATGCCTTCTGGGACCACGACTATAACGACCCCGGACTACGCGATCCTGACGGCAATTACACCGGCACGAACTGGGACACTTCAGACGACAACATGCCCAGCGATTGGAACGAAGTATTCGGCCAAGAGGTCACCGATCCACCCTCGAACGTTCTCAGCCACATGTTGCAATACGACGTCATCATCTTCAAAAGCTGCTTCCCCGCCTCCGCCATCGATAGCGATGAACAGTTGGAGGAATACCGCGAATACTTCTCGAACATCCGCGACGTGATCGATGAACACCCCGACAAGCTCTTCATCGCCTTCACAACGCCGCCTCTGGTGCCCAACGAGACTACGCCTGAGGCCGCCGCACGCGCGCGGCAGTGGGCCGAATACCTCAGCTCCGATGAATTTTTAGAAGGGCACCCCAACCTGGTCATCTTCGACTTCTTTAACCTCATGGCCGACGAGGACGGCTACCTCCGCGCCGAGTATCGCTATGATGAGTGGGATAGCCACCCCAACGAATACGCTAACGGTATCGCCGGTCCAATCTTTGTCGAGTTCATCGATGCCGCGATTCAAGACTTCACCCCCGGCGATGCGCCGCCGCCGCCCTCCCCATCCGACGCGGACGACACCGATGATGATGTCGATGCGGAGGACACAGATGCGGAGGACACAGACGCGGAGGACACAGACGCGGACGACACCGATGCGGACGACGAAGAGTGGGGACTGCCCCCCGCACAAGACGGCGTGATCGATGACTTCGAAGGCAACGACTTCGCAGACTTCTGGTGGGCCTATGTCGATGATGACGGCACGCTGGACTGCGAAGTGGTCGAGCCTGGCTATGACTATGACTACGGTCTGCAGGTGACCATCGACCTTGATGTAGATGTTTACGGTGGCTGTGGCCGTGACGTCAACGCCGAGGGCTGGGAAGAAGCCGAGGGCTTGCAGTTCTACTTGCGCTCCGATACCCCCGGCCTGCCGTTGAACGTGGTCTTGGCGATCGATGACACACCCTTTGAGGCCTATGTCGAAGCCCCCGGCGAAGAATGGGAGTTGGTTACGCTAACGTGGGATATGTTCGAGAAGGCCGAGTGGGTCGGCGACGATGTCCCCGACGGGTTCGACCCGGCAGATGTGGTCGCGATAGATTTTGTGATGGGCCACTGGGATAACGCCGTCAAAGGCACTATATGGATCGACGCGATTCAGCTTATCGACGACGACGATACGTCGCAGTCCCCCGCAGTGCCGGCAACCACCGCCACCTTCGATAAGTTCGCGTTGTGGACCGAAGGCACACAGCTGCGCGGCGCCAACATCTGGCAGCGCGTGGTAGTGCCGGAGTTGGACGGCCCGGATTTTTGGGCAGCGGCCATGTAGGGCCGCCTTATATACAAGAGGACTTTGATCGGCTGGCGGCGTTGGGCGCGAACTATGTCAATCTCTCGCTGCCGGGTCTGTTCACCATGACGCCGCCGTATGTCCTTGATGAGGACGTACAGGCTAACCTTGATAACATCTTGGAGATGGTGGAAGCTGCGCACATGTTCGCGGTGCTCACCTTCCGCACCGGGCCGGGCCGCAGCGACTTCACGTTCTACAGCGACGGTGCAGGCGATTGGTTTGACCCTGCTTTGCTTATTGAGACGGTGTGGACCGACCGGGCCGCGCAAGACGCCTGGGTTGAGATGTGGCGCTATACTGCTGCGCGCTATCGCGATAACCCCATCTTGGTGGGTTATGACCTGATGTGCGAGCCGAACGGCGCGGGCGCGCTGCTGGAGATATATGAGCCGGGTGAGTTCTATCCCGGCTATGCCGACACGCTCTACGACTGGAATCAGTTCTACCCGCGCATCGTAGCGGGCATCCGTGAGGTAGACCCCGATACCCCGATCTTAGTCGGGACGATGGGATGGAGCGATCTGCGCTGGTTGCCCTACCTGGAAGTGGTCGATGATCCGCGCACGGTCTACATGGTGCATCAGTATGTGCCCCAAGTGCAATATACTCACCAGGGATACCCTGCCGCGAACACCTACCCGGATGAGATTGATCTCGATTGGGATGGCGTGCCGGAGGCCTTCGACCGCGCGTGGTTGGAAGAATTCCTCATGCCTATCGATGAGTTCCAGGCTGCGCACGGCGTGCCGGTGAGCGTGAACGAGTTCGGGTTGAGGCGCTGGGTGCCCAACGCAGCCGCGTTCATGGCCGACGAGATGGAGTTGTTCGAGCTGCACGGTATGAACTATGCGCTCTGGAGCTTCAACCCGATATGGCTGCCGCACACCAAGAACGACGATTTCGACTTCTTGCACGGCCCAGACCCCAATAACCACACCAATGTCGATACCAGCGACTTGATCGAGGTCATCCGGGACTACTGGAGCCGCAACACTTTGCGGCCTTAGGCCCACATCCTCTGAGGGCGCGCGCGCTCGGCAGCCGCCGCACGGCGCGTGCCCTCGAACCCTACCGATGTGCGGCTATGGCCGCCCAAAGGTCTGCGTCCAATAGTGTCCCCAGGTGCTGCCGGTGCGCGAGATGTGAGAAAGCCCCATCTCGGTGAAGTTCGCGTTGAGGATGTTCGCACGGTGCGCATCGGAACCCATCCACCGGTTGAAGGCGTCTTGTGCGGCAGTATCGCCGGCGGCGATGTTCTCGCCTACCGCGCTCCAGTTATAACCCGCCGCACGGATGCGGTCGCCGGGGCTGCTGCCGTTCGAGCCGGTATGGTCGAAGAAGTTGTTGGCCGACATATCGATGTTGTGGTTGAGCGCGGCTTGGCTGAGCTGTGAGTTGAGCGTCAAGGCGCTCAATCCGGCATCGGCGCGCGCTTGGTTCACCAGTATAAGCATGGTGGTTGCGTCATCGTATGTGGTATAGGTGGCGCTTATCGGCTCTGGCGTCAGGGTGGGGGTGGGCGTGGGTATGGTCACGTTGACCTCAAAGCTCGTGTTGTTGCTCGCCCCGTTCGTATCCGTGATGGTTAGCGTGATGGTCGCCACGCCCCCGCCGAGGCATGTGACGCGGACGGTGTTAAGGTTGAGCATATCGGCGCGCGCAATGCCTTCATAGCCATAGAAGGTCGGCGCAATCGTGATGCCGTCGCCGTCGGGATCGTTGGAGGTGACGGGGAGGTCTAAAGTGTTGCCGGGGTCGCACGCTTGGTTGGGGATGGCGCCGATGGTGGGTGGCTCGTTGCGTTGGATGACCGTTACATCAAAGCTGGTGCTGATCTGGGCGTGCGCGTCGCTGACCGTGAGGGTGATGGTGGAGGTGCCCCCGCCCACACAAGAGATGCGGAGGGTGTCTATATCAATCATGTCGGCATAGGCTGCTGTCCGGTTGCTAAACTGCGGCACTATCATGATGCTGTCGTTATCGGGGTCCTCGGTAGTGACGGGCACCTCTAGGATATCGCCGGGGTCGCAAGTTTGGTTAGAGATTACCCCGATGCTCGGTGGGCGGTTGGGTTGGTTGACCGCTACTGCGATGTTGGCAGATACAACGCCGCCGCGTCCGTCGTCGGCCTTGAGGGTGATGGTGGACGTCCCGCCCCCGACGCAGCTGATGCGGAGCAAGTTTGGCCCGTCCATCTCGGCGCGCGCCACGGCTGCGTTGCTGTGGCTTGCCTCGAAGGTCACGGTATCGCCGTCCGGGTCGGTGGCGCTGACGACCAGCTCGATAAGCTCTCCGCTCTGGCAACGCTGCTCGCTGAAAGACGTGAGGCGCGGTGGCAGGTTGGCGGTGGCTATCTCGACGTTAAAGGTCAGGCGGGCAGTATCGCCGTCGGGGTCTTCGGCGTTTATGATGATAGTAGCAGAGCCGTCGTTTACACA
>CAZJBO010000118.1:0-7626 GCA_964544075.1 uncultured Anaerolineae bacterium | reverse complement strand
CTGGCTGCTCGACCTCGAATACAACCGCGCCGACTTCCCCGCCGACATATACGGCTTCACGCAAGACCAAAGGCGTGAATATGCCACCCCCGCGCTAGAGTATGTGCGTGAGGCTCACAGCACAGCCTACCTAAGCGCGCAGAGGTTCCCCGATGGACAGCCGGTATACAACACACGCGAACTCAACCACATGCACGATGTACAAGCCGCCGTACAAGCCGCCTTTACACTGCACTGGATTCTATTGGGGCTTGCAGTACCGGCATATATCTACCTCTGGCACCCGACACGACGTCGAGCATTGCAACGCGCCGTACACTACGGTGGGCTGCTAACGCTTGGGCTGATAGCATCGCTGGTTGTCGTCGGGCTGGCGAGCTGGAACCTTTTCTTTGATAACTTCCACGCGCTGTTCTTCGCAAGCGGCTCCTGGACCTTCGAGCGCAGCGATACCCTCATCCGTCTGTTCCCACAAAAGTTCTGGTTCGATGCCGGGTTAATCTTAGGCGCCCTCACCGCAATCGGCGCGTTTGGGCTGGTCATTGTCGCTCGATACACACTCCGTCGCACCATCATTGCAGACGAAAGCCACACCCCGGTTTGACCTTGTGCGGCCTATGGTATACCTTTGAGGGCATCATGCGAGAAACACACGCCACCATCGAACGCGCTACCCGCATCGGCCCAACCCTGGCCCGCCTTGAAGTCGCAACCGACTTTGCGCCGGGCAGCATCCGGCCCGGCCAATACCTCTTGGCGCGCGTCAATACCACCTGGGAGCCATATCTACGCGCGCGCTGGGAGCCGGTACGCATCGCGGGGGGACTGCTCCACATCGACCGCCCGCCTGACGACATCATCGTGCCCGGCACGGTGGTCGATATATTAGGACCGTGCGGGCGGCCCATCCCCATACGCCACGGGGCCGAGCGCTTCCTACTCATCGTGCAAGATACGGTGCCCTCCCCACTCATCGCATTCGTAGAAGCCGTGGTCGGCGCGGGCGGGTCGGTGACGATGGCGCTCGACGCCACCGCCCAACGCTACCCAATGGGCGAGCTGCCGCCCCAAGTCGAGATACTGCGGATACCGCAGGCATGGCGCTGGACCGACCGGGTAGACGCGGTCAAGTGGGCCGACCAAGTGGTCGCGCTATCGGCACCGCATCAAGCTGCCGAGCACTACAAACAAATCTGGAAGATCATAACCCAACTGCGCGCACCGGTCCCGGAGGGCTTCGCGCTCGGCTGCTTCACAGCGCCGACACCTTGCGGCGTAGGCGCGTGCGGCGCCTGCCTGGTGCGCGGACGGCATGGCGACATCCACGCCTGCACCGACGGCCCGGCGCTCGACTTGGGCCGACTCGCCTTCTGATGCAAAACACAGCCAGAGAGCACAACCATGATTGAACTTGCACCGGGGCGCAAGCGCTCCCTCACACTAAAGAACCCCACTATGCCGGCAGCCGGCGCGTGCGGTTTTGGCGGCGAATATGCCGCGTTGGTCCCGCTCGACCGGCTGGGCGCGCTGGTCACGAACCCTATCACATGGACACCGCGCAAGCCGACACGCGGCCCACGCGCGGTGCCGATCACCGGCGGGGTGCTGCTGCATACCGGCCTGCCGAACTTGGGGATGCAGAAAACCATCCGCCGCTACCGGGCAGCATGGGCCGCCAGCCCTATCCCGGTGATCGTGCACTTGGTCGCCACCGGACCGGAGGATATTTACAAATGCTGCGCCGCGCTCGACCCGATAGACGCGGCTGCCGGTATCGAGCTGGGCTTACACGACGCCGCCAGAGGGGAAGACATCGCCGAGATGCTCGATGCGGCACGCGGAGCCACACAGCTACCGCTCATCGTGCGCCTGCCGATGCTGCGCGCCGCAGAGCTTGCCCTGCCCGCACAAGATGGCGGCGCGTGCGCGCTCACGGTGGGCGCCCCACCACGCGGCACCGCCCGCGACCCGCTAAGCGGTGATCTGGTGGGCGGGCGGCTGTATGGGCCGTGGGTGAAAGCGTTGGCGCTGCGCGCGGTGGGACAGGTGACAAGCAAGGTCAAGATACCGGTGATAGGTTCCGGCGGCATACACGCGCGGCAAGACGCGCGCGATTTCATCGACGGGGCCGGTGCGGTGGCGGTGCAGATAGACGCGGCGCTTTGGGTGCAGCCGAGCATCCTTAAAGAGGTTGCCAACGAGCTGGGCGGCCTCGACAAAACACATGCGGCGGCCTCGCTGCCGGACGAGTGGTTCTCGGATTTCGGCGGCGGAGATTAAATTAGGTCTGCTCGAACCGCAAAGTTGTCTCCCCTATCGTGATCTTGTCGCCGGAAGCAAGCCGCACCGCACGCACCGGCTGCCCGTTGAGCAAAGTGTGGCCGGACAGGTCTTGCAAAAAGTAACGCCCTTGTTTACCACAGTGGATCGCCACGTGATGGGGTTCGGCAGCATCCAAGCGCACCACACAATCCTCGGCACACCCAATGTAAAGCACAGTGTCAGTATCCTGGCCTAGCACAAAGCGGTCCCCGGTCGTCGGATTGAACAACGCGCCCTCAGATGCCGGCAGTGTCGCCCCAAAGCGTGCGCGTAACCACGACCACCAATCGAACCTCATAGCCAAGCTCATCCACACGAGGGTCAACACCACGATCCCCACCCCCAGGGCAATCGTGACCTTCACGTTGCTAATGCTCTGCAAGGTGGGTTTGAGCTGGCCGTATGAAGTAAAGATGTACGAAATCGCCTTATCGGTGGGGTTATACAACTGAAAGGTCCAGGTGCCGCCGTCCGGTTTGTATATCCTGCTGTTGACGATGCCCCGCACCTTGCGCTTACGTAAAGCCTGCTCGCCATCAGGATCAAAAGACAGCATCTCCAAGAACTGACCGTCCGGCATGGTGTCTGGGAACAGCGAGATGTACTGTCGCTCTTGCAATGGCGATATCTTCACCGCCACGGTAGAGGTCTCGCCCGGCTCTATGCGGCCAGACTTGACCGCAACCGAATAACCCTTGACCAGACTCCCGATCGTCATGAACGCCCCCCGCAGACGCAGCGGGTCGTCAACGCCCTCGGCCAACGGCGCGGCGCTCTCGCACGGAGATACATCACGCAGCCCCGCCAAGAGCGAGGCATCATAGTCGCCCATACCGAAGGTATAGAAGCAGTGACCATCTTCACGCGCGGCGTGCCCTATCGTCTCGATGATGTCCTCACGCGGGAGGCCGAGCGTCGGGGCACTATCGGTGATGAGGATGATGTACCCGTCCTTGTGGCCCTCAAGCTGGTCTAACGCCAGCGCCAGCCCTGCACCGATATCGGCATCGGACGGCGCGTCGCTTAGGTCACGGGGTTGGCGCACCACCGATTTAATTTCGTAGAAGTCGTGGCTAAAGGGCAAGAGGAGCTGCGCCTCGGCATCAAAGCCAACAACCGCAATACGGGGCATCGGGTTGGCGCGGAAAAACGTATTCAACATAATGTTGGCCGAATCTTGCGCTGCCTTGAACCTCGGCACATCGGTAATCCCCGGCTCGGCCATGCTCGAAGACGTATCGAACACGAGAACGATATAAGGCGGCTGAGGGAGTTTAACTTCGGGGTTGAGGAAGATCAAGGTGGCAAGGAGTATGACAAGGAGCAAGCTAACCACAACAAGGCCCAGACCTTTACTCAAGCGAACACGTGGTAATTTAGGCAATCTACACCTTCTTATCTGAATTCGGGTTTCGTCAACGATATACTTTCCGGATATTGCGCTTCAAGGGGTCACTGCCCTTGACGGAACTGCAAAGTCGCCGCGCCCACCGTGACACGGTCACCATTAACCAAACGCGCAGCGCGCACCGCGCGCCCGTTCAACAGAATCCGGGCCTGCTCGGTGTGGGCCTGCAGGAAATATTTACCCTGCCCATAGCGCACTGCCACATGGCATGGCTCGACCATCGGGTCATCTATGCAGATATCGCAATCTGCCGCGCGCCCGATGTATACCACCGTCTGCGCGTCCGCCCCAAGCGAAAACTGCTCCCCCGTCACCAGGTTGACCAGCATCGCCGAGGGTGGCGGCGGAGGAGTGCGGCGCGGGCGGAAGTGCTCTACCGCCAACACGGTCAAACCCACCGCCAAGATCATCCCAACCGCCACGATGATGGAGATCAGGGTATCGGCGTCGGTGTTGGTGATAGGTTCACCCTGTGCCGCGACAACCCAAGCCCACATCACATCAGCACTTTGAGCACAAAGGACGTATCGCCGAGCTTGATTACATCGTTCTCGCGGATGAGGGTCGCAGCACGGATGCGTTCGCCATTGACAAAGGTGCCGTTGGCAGTGCCGAAATCCCAGATATAGAACTCGCCATCTTCGAGCGTGAAGCGCGCGTGCATCCGCGAGATTTTTTGGTCATCCCAAACGATGTCCGCGCCCTTCCGCCCGATGCTTTGGCCCGGCGTGAGCTTAATAATGTGGCCGCGCCGTGGTCCATCGGCGATGACGAACCATGCCAGCGGCCCGGTTGCTTCGGGCGTATCTATCATAGTGTGGTCATCGTCATAGTTGGGTGTACGGCGCGCCGGCCACTGCGTTACCTCGTCGTCGTCATCGAGATGTCCGCCGGAGACCGCGCCGCCCTGAGCATGTGGGAACTCGGTCGGCAGCTCGTCATCCAGGTCGGGGGGAGGCTGAGGCCGCCCCTTCCCGGCTGCGCAGTAAGGGCAGGTGGAGTGCGGGGGATCGTATGGACCGTGAATATCACAGAAACCACCGCCAGCCTGTTCTTCCATAATTGCTTATCCTCCTGAAATCAGGGCTTTGTAAACTTGAACTCCACATCGCCGATCACAATAATATCGCCGTGTGCCAACATCTCCGGCGCGCCGACGCGCCGCCCGTTGAGCAGAATCCCGGACGCGGCCCCCCGGTCATAGATCGTGAAGTGTCCCTCATCCTCGCGGATCAATACATGCTCGCGCGAGACGGTCGGGTGTGACACGACAATATCGTTGCGGCTGCGGCTCCGGCCAATGCGCGTATCACCGACATATAGTTGATGGGACTGCTTGGTGGTGCTATCGATCAACCAGGCATTGACCATAGGGCGGGCGGGCGCGGCCTGAGGCTCCGGCACAGGCTCCGGCACGGAAGGCGGCGGGGAAGGCTCAAGCACAGGTTCGGGCGTCGGGTCAGGTGGGGATGCAAACTGCTTGCCGGTCAACCCTCGGAAGGTAACCCAATACCCCACCGCCACCATCACCGGCGTGATGCCGCCGAGCAAGCCCATGTAGAAGAAAAGCTCCTTGTAGCGCAACAGGGAGGTCTGGGTATCTGCACCAGCGAAGCGATACAACAAGGTCGGCAAGAGCAGCAAGCCCGGCAACAGCACTCCGAGGCGCCAGCCCGGCACGTTCAACTCGCGCGTTTGGCTGTCATAGATATGCCAGACTGCCGCCGCGATGTAGAAGATCAAGAAGATCACCCACCCACCGATCCCACCCAACCCATCGAAATACCAGCTAAAGAATTGGCTTGTCCCAACCATTGCTGCGCTCCTGTGATAGCACCTCTGCATATCGTCGCATCCTATACCGTATTTTACCGCTAAGTTCCAAAAGGGTGTATATCACATTTGGCGCCTGGGTGATCGAGATGGCGCAAAGATTGCCCATGCACAAGCGGTCTGTTGTATACTCTGGGATGAACGCTATACATCAAGGACCGGGCAAGGCATATGAGCAACCGTGATCGCATCGTCAGCAGCAAACCCAAACACGAAGACCGCACCAGCACCACCCTACGCCCGCGCCGCCTCGCCGAGCTGATCGGGCAAGACAAGGTAAAGAACAACCTATCTATCCTCATCCAAGCGGCGAAGAAGCGCAAAGAAGCGCTCGACCATGTCTTGCTCTACGGGCCGCCGGGCCTGGGCAAGACCACTCTGGCGCACGTCATCGCAAACGAGATGGGCGTAAACATCCGCGTCACGGCAGGGCCTGCCATCGAGCGCGCCGGCGACCTGGCGTCTATCCTTACCCACCTGCAGAAGGGCGACATCCTCTTCATTGACGAAATCCACCGCCTCAGCCGTGCGGTCGAGGAAGTGCTCTACCCGGCGATGGAAGACTTCGCACTCGACATCGTCATAGGCAAAGGCCCGGCAGCCAAGAATGTGCGGCTGAACCTGCCGCACTTTGCCGTCATCGGTGCGACCACGCGCCTGGCCTTGATGACCGCACCGCTGCGGGCACGCTTCGGCGCGGTGTATCGGCTGGATTTCTATACGCTCGAAGCGACCCACGCCATCGTGACGCGCGCGGCGCGGATGCTGAAGGTGCCCATCGACGCGGACGGCGCGGAAGAGATCGCCCGACGCGCACGCGGCACCCCGCGCGTGGCGCTGCGCCTGCTGCGTCGGGTGCGCGATTATGCCGAGGTGCGTGCAGACGGTGCGGTCACGGCAGAGGTCGCCGCAAACGCGCTTAAGCTGCTGGATATTGATGAACTCGGCCTGGACGATATCGACCGCCGGGTCTTGCGCGCCATCATAGAAAAGTTCGGCGGGGGGCCGGTGGGCCTGGATACCATCGGGGCTTCTATAAGTGAAGAGCCGGATACGATCATGGACGTATACGAGCCATACTTGCTACAGCTCGGCTTCCTTGAGCGCACCCCGCGCGGGCGCGTGGCGACACGCCGCGCGTATGCACACCTGGGCATCGGCTATGACGACGGGGCAGGCAAACAAGCGCAGATGTTTTAGGAGCGACAGGGCCGGCAAACGAGTAAGGATGTTTATAAATGGTACGCAAAGTCTCGCGGTATAAGCTGCGCCGCCTCTACACGGGCGACGCGCGCGGCGTGCGCGACGAAGACTTGGTCAACGAGGTGGCGTATGGCCTCTATGCGCGCTGTCAACACCTGCTCGCGTCGGAGGGGGAGAGCACGCCCGCCCGTCCCAAGCGCCGTCAGGTTCAAGTTACGGAACGCCCGGCACGGTGGGAGGGCTTTGTCAAGCGAGCACGCTACCCCTGGGAGATTGCGTGGCAAGCCGAATTTGAGGATTATCAACAGGCAGCGGGCGGGGCATCGGAGGCGATGGCATACTTTGTGGCACACCTGCCGCTCGCCAGATCACCGCGCGAGAAGATGTTGCTCATCAACCGTCTGACGCACGAATGCCACAATAGCCTAAAAGCGCCGGGGACTGACACCCCATTGGCAGTGCAGCTTATCACCGGCAGCCCGGAGAACCTTTTGGCATTACTGAATGGACTTGCATATGATAATTAAGCGAGGCAAGCGGATGGAAGCAATGGGTGCGCTGCTGATCGTCGTAGGCGTGGTGCTGGTCATCAACGGCATCGTATTGATAGTCGTGGGGCGGTTGGGCGGCGGCACACTGCCGGGCGACATCCACATACAGAAAGGCAACCTGACGGTGTTCGCGCCCTGCCTGACGATGTTGATCGTCAGCGTGTTGGGGAGCATCCTACTGACGGTGATTCTAAACTTGATAATGCGGGCGTTGAACCGCTAAGACAGCGTGACCTTCAAACACTTGACACGCCAAACACAGGCTGATATACTACTTAGTGTAAAGTAGACACTATGCTAAACAGGGTG
>CAZJBO010000117.1:0-7646 GCA_964544075.1 uncultured Anaerolineae bacterium | reverse complement strand
GCGCTTGTTCGGGGTTACAGCAGGGCGCGAAGGTGATGTTCAGACCGTCGGCGCCGATCAGGTTAAGCCGCCACCCGTTCTCTTGTTCGAGGATTTGCCGGGCGACGTCAAAGCCGTTGATGTCGCCGATGCCAACCGTTATCATGAGATCGACCGGGTTGAGGTCAAAGAGTTCGGCCACCTCTTCGGGCTGCATCCAGCTCAGCCCCAGGCGGTTCAACTCGCGCAAGATGACCCGCCTGCCCAGGGCGATCGCGCCGTCGTGGTCCTGGTGGCGGAACCATTGGCGGATGCGCGCCAGAGCGCGTCGGGTTTTGACATAGCCCAGGTGGGGGTTAAGCCAGTCTACCTGTGGGCCGCCCCGCTTGGCGGTGAAGATTTCGACTTTGTCGCCGGTCTGCAGCACATAGTCGAGGCTGACCATGCGGTCGTCGATGTTGGCGCCACAGCAGCGGTTGCCGATGTCGGTATGGATGTGGTAAGCAAAGTCGATGGGGGTAGCGCCCTTCGGCAGATCGATCACTTCGCCTTTGGGGGTGACGACATAGATGCGGTCTTGCAGCACGTCGGCGCGGATCGTGTCGATATACTCGACGGCGTCCTCGACGCCGCTGCCCACCTCTAGCAGCCTGTGGACATAGTCCATCGAGCGTTCAAAGGCGGCGTCGTTCTCCTTCCCGTTGCGGAAGAGCCAGCGCGAGACTATGCCATGTTGGGCGTGCTGGTGCATTTCGAGGGTGCGCATGTGGAGGCTGAGGAAGCCGCCGGCCTCTTCGTTGAGCACGGTGGTGTGGAGGGATTGGTAATAATTGTCCTTCGGTACTGCGATGTAATCGTGGAATTCTTTCTGGATCGGGCGCCAGAGCTTATGCACAATGCCGAGCGCAGTATAGCAGCTCAACCGGTCGTTGACGATGACCCGTATCGGGCGCAAGGCGTGTATGTGGGTGAGGGGGACGTTTTTCTCGCGCATACGCAGCGAGAGCGTGTAGATGCGGGGTGCGCCGGTCCGCACGTCGGCCTGTATGTTGTGTTTGGCGAAGGCCTCTTCCATGCGTGCCACCGCTGCTGCCAGCATCGCGTCTGCCTCTTCTTGACGTACCGCGAGGGCATCGGTGATCTCCTTGTAACGCTCCGGCCAGAGGTAGGGGAAGCTCAGGTCTTCAAGCTCACATTTAAGCTCCCACATGCCCAAGCGATAGGCCAAAGGCGCAAAGATTTCCATTGTCTCTTGCGCGATCGCACGTTGCCGCCGGGTTGGAAGCGAATCGAGGGTGCGCAAGTTGTGCAGACGGTCGGCGAGCTTAATCAAAATCACGCGCACATCCTGGTCCATCGCCAAGATGGTCTTGCGCAAGAATTCCTCCTCGTTGCCCGGCTTGATCTTGACCGGCACATGTTTGCCGTCTTTGACGCGCGGGATGCTTTGGAGCTTGGTTACGCCGTCGATTAGGGTTGCCACTTCTGGTCCGAAGACTTTCTCCAGCTCATATAGGTCTATATCGGTGTCTTCGACAATGTCGTGCAGCAAGGCGGCGGCGATCGCTGCGGCATCTAGCTGCATGTTTGCCAGATACTTTGCAACTTCAATGCAGTGCGTGACATAAGGCTCACCTGAACGGCGCTTCTGACCGGCATGTGCGACCTGAGCCAAGCTGTAGGCGTGCGCCACTAACGCGCGCTCGGTGGCGCTGAAATGAGAGGGCAGCAGTGCAAAGAACGTATCTTCGATCATGTCTAGCTCGTTATGACAAGCAAACATTTGAGAATAGTATAAGGGAGTGTTAAGTTAGCGAACAAGATACCAATGATAGACTCCTTGCGGGGGCCACACGGCCCCTCTAATTCGTATTCACCTTGTTCTGTGGGGGCTTTACCCCCACAGAGAGCAGGTGACCAGCATTTGCGTGGCAAAGCTGCATCTGGAAAGGGGGCAAGGAGCCTAACCGCCGGTTCGCCCGGCCCCGTGATTATCGGCGTTAGGCTCGAAAGCAGCGCAGTTACGATATACACCTATTCTTCGTCGGGGAACCGGATCGTATCCAGCACCGATTGTACGAAGTCGATAGCACCCTCGGTGTTTTCCATCGGCTGTATGCTTACGTAGAACAGATAGTTTATCTCTGCCCTTCGGTATCCCACCAGCCACCCGGTGACATCCGGCTCATTCTCGCATTGCGTCACGTTAAACCGTATCCCGTCCGCATAATGCATCCCCACTTGGAACGACATAGCTTGCAAGTCTACCAAGTTGAAGTGACATGATGGGTCGAACACCACGCCCGACAGCACGATACCATCGCGCCATACGTCATCATTGAGGTGGGCATAGTCCCACAAGACGGTGATCCGCGCGGCGTGTTCGGTAGGGACAGGTCCGACATAGAACGCCACCTTGACCGGCATCGCTACCGCGTCGGGACGCAGCAGCTCTAGCGCGTTAAACTGCATGGCCCAGTCTACCGGCAAGCTGATGTCAAAAGGTGGTGGTGCATCGCTGACGCCGCGTATGGTGGGCGTGGGGGTGGGCACGTCGGGTGGGAGCGGAGTCGGGGTGTGGGTGGGGGTGTTGGTCTGCTCTGGGGTGTGGGTTGGGGTGCGGGTGGGGCGCGGCGTGCGCGTCAGGGTAGCGGTAGGTTCGGGCGGCAAGTCTGAGGCTATCGGAGAGGGCGGTGCTGATGTCGTGCCGATGGTCGGTGTGGCGGTAGGGGCTGGGGTAGGTGTCGCGTCCGGCTTACCACAAGCCGCCAGGATGCCGGACACGATGACGAGGGCGATGATGCTTCGATAGGTTTTGCCTTGCTTATGCCAGATCAATGTAATCTACTCCCATTCAATCGTCGCCGGTGGTTTGCTGGAGATATCATACACCACTCGGTTGATACCCGGTACCTCGTTGACGATCCGGCTGCTCACCTCTGCCAGCAGCTCTGCCGGCAGGCGCGCCCAATCTGCCGTCATAAAGTCGCTCGTGCGCACCGCGCGCAATGCCACCACCTCGGCATAGGTGCGTTCGTCGCCCATCACGCCGACGCTGCGCACCGGCAGCAATACCGCGAAGGCCTGTGCCGTCTCCCCGCGCAGCATATCGGCATCGCGCAGCGCGTTGATAAAGATCGCATCGGCCTGACGCAGACGTTCCAGCCGATCCCAGGTGATCGTGCCCAAGCAGCGTACCGCCAGGCCCGGCCCAGGGAAGGGCTGCCGCCATATGATCGAGTCTGGTAGGCCGAGCGCCGTGCCGACCTTGCGCACCTCGTCTTTGAACAGGTAGCGCAGCGGCTCGACCAGCTCAAAGCCCATATCGTCGGGTAGGCCGCCCACGTTGTGGTGGCTCTTGATCTTACGCGCGCCGGGCCGGTCTTTGGCGGCGCTTTCGATAACGTCGGGATAGATGGTGCCCTGTGCCAAGAACTCTGCTGTGCCCAGTTGTCGCGCCTGCTCTTCGAAGGTGCGGATGAACTGCGTCCCGATGATGCGTCGTTTCTGCTCCGGGTCGGTGACGCCTTCGAGCGCGTCGAGGAACGTCTCGGCGGCGTCTACTGCTACCAGTTCCAGTCCCAGCCCTTCCCGGAAGGTCTCGACGACCTGTTGCGCCTCGCCCAGCCGGAGCATCCCGTGGTCGATGAAGATGCATATCAGTTGTGCGCCGATGGCTCTATGCACCAATGCGGCCACTACTGCCGAGTCGACGCCGCCGCTCAGCCCCAGCACCACACGTCCATCGCCAACTTGGGCACGGATCGCGGCGACGGCTTCTTCAATAAATGCCGCCGGGGTCCATCTGGGGGTGCAAGCGCAGATGGTGAACAAGAAGTTGCGTAAGATGTCAAGGCCGCGCGGTGTGTGCATCACCTCCGGGTGAAACTGCACGCCGTAGCGTCCGCGCGTCACGTCACCGATAGCCGCGTAAGGCGAGTTGGTCGAATGCGCCAGCCCCACGAAGCCGGACGGCGGCGCCTCGATGCGGTCGCCGTGTGACATCCACACTGCGATGGTGTCGGGGAGTTCTGCCCAAAGCGGTGTATCCCCATCTAGCGTGACTTCTGCCGAGCCGTATTCGCGTGCGGCAGCCGGCGCGACTTTGCCGCCGAGCCGGTGGGTGAGGGTCTGCATCCCATAGCAGATGCCCAGCACCGGCAGACCGGATTGCAATACATAGTCGGGCACTTGTGGCGCGCCGGTGTCATATACGCTGTTGGGGCCGCCGGAGAGGATGTATCCGCGTGGTGCGAGCGCGTCGATCGCGGCGGCGGGTGTGTCGTAGGGATAGAGCGCAGCGTATACGCCCTGCTCGCGGATGCGGCGTGCGATGAGTTGGCTGTATTGAGAGCCGAAGTCTAAGATGGCGATGCCGCCGAGTGCTGCTTGTCCAGGCATAGTGTGCTCTTTCGTGATAAGGCTATCCCCAAAGTCGAAGTGAGCATGGAGTTTGGGGCAGGCCGGGACGCCCTTACAATCCGTGCGCGGTTTCTTTAATGGGCGGTGGGCTGAGACGCCGGTACTTCAGTTGTCGCTGAACTGAATGCCGCCGTTTTCCATGCTGCTGATGCGTGCCAGCGCTTCGATGCGCACATCCAGGTCGGCGAGGAAGCTGCGCCCGCCCTCAAAGGTCTTCTCTATCACGCACGCAATACCCACGAGTTCGGCCCCGGCGTTGCGGGTTAGCCGTGCCAGGGCGTGTAAGGTCTTGCCGCTGGCCAGGAAGTCGTCCACGATGAGGACACGGTCGTCGGCGCTGAGGAATTCGGGCGATATCATAAGGCTGACAACGCCGCCTTTGGTGTGGCTGGGTGCGCTTTCGATGTAGACGGGTTTTTTCATGGTGATAGGGCATTTCTTCCGCGCATAGACCACCGGTGCCTGCATCACCAGCCCTGCCATAAGCGCCGGAGCGATGCCCGATACTTCGGCTGTGATGATGCGTGTGATGGTCGTATCGGCGAAGAGCTGCGCGATTTCCGCGCCGATTGCTTGCATTAGGGTGGGGTCGAGTTGATGGTTGAGGATGCTATCGACTTTGAGAATGCCGTTGCCGAGATTGCGGCCCTCCGACAAAATGCGTTGTTTTAGCAGTTCCAATGGACCAGCCTCCTGAGGTTAGGGTATATTGTACCTGATGTGAGCGATTGTAGCGCGCGGTATAGGCCGGCGTCAAGCGAGGGATGGCGTGGGGGCTTTACGAACAACTCGTAGTTATTCTGGGGCTTCGCACTTCCTCGGCGCCAACAGCGAATAGTTCATTTGCCATCTTGCCCCGCACCGTCCAGCTTCGGCTTGTGAATCTTCTGCCACGCCGCCGAAGTGATAGGCATACAGTGCTTGAATATATCAAGCATTGCATGAGCATATTGGCGTGTCTCCCACTGCGCCGAAGGTGCCACGCGCTGCGTCAAGACGTTCATGAGCGAGCGTGCGTTTAGTGTCCAGTAAAATTCAAGATAGGTTGCAAACGGTAGTACTATACGTGCATCTTCTTTGGCTAACCCATCATCGAGCAAGCGTTGGCGACATTCTAATGTCTGCCTCAATTGCGCGCGCGCATAATCGGGTAACCCATCAGGCACGTAAAGGTCATCTTCTGTTACCCCGGTGTAGCGCCTGGATTGCACACTAAACGAGCTGTGGCGATAGCGCACCAAGTGTCTGAATACTACTTCGGGCGCACGAACAAAAAAGGTGAATGTTGGGTGCTCAAATGGGCCGCCCTCGCCTCTTTTCATCAGGCCATAAATCAAACGCGCATCGTCTTTTTTGTCCCGTTTGCTTTGATACGAGATGCGCGCGGCCCTCACTACTATATCATCGCCGCCCATAAAGCTAACAAGTTCGACAAACCCGGAATCTAAAACCTTGATCTTCATCGGTGCTATTCCTGCTTTGCTTTTGCCGCCATTGGTCCCATGATCCCGCTTTGTCCCTGGTAAACGTGGTTATCGTCATAAGGGGTATTACACGGCACGCCCGTAGAGAAGCGCGCTTGGGCGATGCGTGTCCCGACCCGATATATTGTCCCGTTGCGTTGCAAACAGTTGAGTTCGAAAACAAAGTACCCATGCCAGCCCGCGTCGCCCGGCGCAAGACCGGCATTCGGGGTAGCTCCACACCGACAAAACTTTGAGCGATTGTTCATCGTCAGGGTAACGTAGTTCGGCAACCGGAACTTTTCTACAGAACGAGCAAGCACAAGGTCGCCAAAATCTACTATAAACTCGGTGTGAGGGCCAAGCTCATACTCCTCCCACGCCTCGGCGGGCGGTGGGTCGAACGGGTCCAACGGCGCGGTCCACGCGGTCGACAGTTTCCAGATATGCCCCGATAACCCCACGTCATAGCCATAAGCGTTCAACGCACGGGGGTCAAACGGTTCTATCATGCCGTATTCTTTGCAAAGCTCAGCTATTTGCCAATCGGCCAGGTTCATCTAGCAACCACCTATAAAATGCCTAACTGCGGGTTTTGTTACACCCCCACCGTATCCGTACCCCATACGTCCGACCGACGGGGAGCCGGTCGACGAACATCTCACGACGATGCTTGTTGCCCGATATCGGTAGTGTGTTACCCGTGCACTTCTCCGTGCACTTTGTGCCGCAGTACGTCCTTTAAAATATTGTCCCCTTGTCAGACTTCAGCGTCAAGTGCGATGATCCCGCCGCCCAGACAAACATCGCCATGATAGAAGACCACGCCCTGACCAGGCGATATGTCCCGCAGCGGTGCATCAAATTGTACCGATACCGTATCCGTGCCGGTCGGCGTGACCGTGGCGGGGGCCGCGCGCGCCCGGTAGCGTATCTTCACCGCCGCACGGATCGCCGCATCGGGTGCGCGGCCCGAAATCCAGTTCACCTCACGTGCGTGCAGATGGTCGCCGCCGAGTTCGTCGCTTGTGCCCACTATGAGCGTGTTCGCGGCAATATCGACCGCGATCACGTACAACGGCTCCGAGTGATTGATCCCCAGACCTTTGCGCTGCCCAATGGTGTAGTATGGGAGTCCTCTGTGCGTGCCGAGACGTTGGTCTTGCCGGTTGACTATGGGGCCGGGCCGGATGGCATCGGGCGCTTGCTCGGCAAGGAAGCGGCGATAATCGCCATCTGCGACAAAGCAGAGGTCTTGGCTGTCATGCTTCTGTGCCACGGGCAGATTGTGGCGCGCGGCGATCGCGCGGACCTCCTTCTTTGTGTAAGCCGCGACCGGGAACAATACACGCGATAGCATCGCTTGGTCGAGCACGCTCAAGACATAGCTTTGATCCTTAGCCGGGTCGATGCCCTTGAGGAGTTGATAAGTGCCGTCGGGGGCGTGGGCGATGCGGGCATAGTGTCCGGTGGCGAGATAGCGCGCGCCTGTCTTGAGCGCATGTGTCAGTAGACGTCCGAAGCGGATGTGTCGGTTGCAGGCCAAGCAGGGGTTCGGCGTAAGGCCGCCGGCGTAGGCCGCCACGAAGGTATCGACTACGTGTTCCTTGAAAGGCTGTCGTAGGTCAACTATGTGGAAGGGGATGCCGAGAATGTCGGCCACGCGCTGTGCGTCGGCCATCTGGTCGGGAGTGCAGCAGAGGTTGGCGCAGCTTGCCGCCGCGCGGTCGCCGATATCCTCGACCCAGAGGCGGGCCATCATGCCGATGACTTCGTAGCCTT
>CAZJBO010000116.1:0-7729 GCA_964544075.1 uncultured Anaerolineae bacterium | reverse complement strand
TAGTCTCGGACCTTTTGGATGCCGTTGTTATAGAGGAAGATATGCCCGACCATGAGCGTGCGCTTGTTGGCCTCTGCCAGGGCGATCAAGTCGGCGGCCTCTGCTGCTATGGTGGTGATGGGCTTCTCGACCAGGACGTGTTTCCCGGCTTCGAGGCAACGGCGCGCGACCTCATAGTGTGATGTCGCGGGGGTTGCGACGATGACGGCGTCGATCGCGTTCATTTCGAGCACTTGCGCGAGGTCGGTCACGGGCTTTGCGTCCGGATACTTCGCCCCGATTGTCTGGAGGCGCGCGGTGTGTGCATCGCATATAGCCACGACCTGTGCGCCAGGTAGTTCGGTGAAGAGACGGACGTAGTGTTTACCCCAGCGACCGCACCCCACGACCGCGATGTTTAGAGGCTTTGTCATAGAGAGCACTTCCTTTCCAATATCGCTTTATTCTATTATACATCGGTTTCTTACTTTGCGCCCCGTCCGGATAGAACGGCAGGGACGGTGCGGAGTATGATCTTGATATCGCCCCACAAGGATTGGGTGTAGATATAATCGAGGTCCATGCGGATTTGTTCTTCGATCGGGGCGCGCCCGCGTGCTTCGACTTGGAAGAGACCGGTCAGCCCCGGCAGGGTATTCATGCGCTTGCGGTGCCACTTTTGATATTGCTCGAACTCATACACCGGGACCGGGCGTGGCCCGACGAAGCTCATCTCGCCCTTCAGGATATTAAACAGCTGGGGGAGTTCGTCGATGCTGGTCTTGCGGATGATCTTCCCGACCGGGGTAATGCGGGGGTCGTTAGACATCTTGTATTCGACTTCCTCGTCCGCACCGGCGTTTGCCCCGATGTTGCCGTTAACCCAATCCGTGATGAAGGCTGCGTGCGCCGATTCATCGGCGTTTTGGGTCATAGAACGAAATTTATAGAAGCGGAAGGTTTGGACTTCCCAAACGACCTCTCCGTTTGCGTTCTTGGTCCGGCGCGAGCCGACACGTTCTTGCACGAAGATGATGGGGCCGCGTGAGGTTAATTTAATCGCGAGCGCGACAAGCATCATCGGGATCGCCAATATCACAAGCGCGATGATTGCCAAAGCCACGTCCATGATACGCTTGCCGAAGTGATAGAATTCTTTGTTTTTGTCGTAGAATTTTACCGAAGCGGCATGTTTATACATCGCGGCCTGATATTCACTCATGATAAATACCCTTGTAGCTGTTACAATAACATAATAACAAATCCACCTCTGGAAGTATTATACTAAAATATGGTGGATTTTTTGTGAAGAATTACTTAAGATTTCATACAGGTTGCCGGATAACAACCGCATTGTTCTATTCTCGATAGCACAAGTATAGATTAGCTTGGCGCGCTCTGGCATTGTCTGGAATCTAGATGATCGCTGCATTGCCCGTGTTGCCGAACCGTTTATAGTATAATTGATATCCATGAAATCTAAGTTGAAAGCAGATCAAAACCTTATTAAAACGGGGATGATACAGAATTTTGCCGACACTGTAGTGACGCGCAAGAGAGAGAGAAAAAGTGTCAACTTCTTAATGGGCCATCCCTTAGGCTAAGACAAACAATGACGCGGAGGGGGGTCTCAACACAGAGAGCACGCGGCGCGTGCTCCCCTTGCTGAAGTTTTTCTCTGACTGCAGCCAAGAAAAACTGTATATCCTAAGGTTCGACCCAAGTGTTAAGGAAGTCGGCCTGGGCAGAGTCCTTATTGATGTAAAAATCGATAGCTTGGTCAAGCGATGTGACGCGCGTCAGCAGCACAGTCTCGGACCCACAGAAGGTAAGCTCGACCCCCACATTGGCCGGACGGTCGTCGCCCATCGCCTTTGCCTGTGCCGTGACCACCCCCATAGCGTCGAGCGCTGCCATATCCCAGCCGCGCGGCTCGGCCCAGCAGAAACGCCCCATGAGCGCCGGCCCTTGCGCAGTTGCACGGAAGTCGGCGGCGGTCTCCGAACGGCCCATGCTGGTCAGCGTATCGCTGATCGTGACCAGGGTGGTTGCATATTGCGCGCGCAACGTTTCGATGGTCGCATCGGTTTCGGCATCGGCGCTGACCGGCGTGGGTTCGGCGGCTTGTTCGCCGGCGTCTTCCTTGCTGCCGCCGCCGAGCGTCCGGGCGGCGACCACCGCTGCGACGATGAGCACCAAACCCAGCAGTGCGAGCAAGAAAAGCAAAAGTCGCCGTCGGCTCCTGCCGTCGGGCTTTTTCTCGTCCTCATACAGCTCGAAGTCGTCATCATCGTCGAAGTCGGCGTCTTTGTCGTCGAAGCCGTCGTCGTCATCGTCGCCGAAGAAGTCGTCATCGTCGTCATCGATGAAATCGAAGTCGCTAAACTCGTCATCGAGCGTCTCGGCGTCGATCTGGTCGGGGCTATCGAAGGCGCTGGGGGTGGTTTCGAAAGGGGCTGCGGGGGGCGACGCTGCGCTTGATGTATCGTCTAAAGCCAGCCAATCGGGTTCAGTTTGCGCCTCGGTGACAACCTCTGTGGGGAAGCTCTCCGCCTCGGATGGCGCCTCGGCAGGATGCATCTGGTCGAGCTGGTCGAGCATGGCTTGGGCGTTCTTGTGGTCGGGGTCGAGTTCCAAGACGATCTCCAGAGCCTCGCGTGCTTCGTCTGGCGCATCGACCGCGTTTGCCATCAGCCACCAGGCCTTGACGTTCTCGCGGTCGGCACGTAAGACCTCTTCGAGCAAGACGATTGCCGCGTCGAAGTCTTCGTCGTTAATGAGCCGGGTTGCCTTCTGTATCTTTTGGGTAATTTCGTCTGCCATGCCGGTTTACCTCACGAGTTCATTGCATAAAGAGAACAAAAGCGCCGGGTAGCGAAAGCACCCCGCCACCGATAAGTAGAACGCCTGTTACAAACAAGAGCAGGAACACTACCAGGCCGAAGAGCAAGCGCCTACGCCACGCCGACTTGGGCTGTGCCGAAGTCGGTGCCGCGTCGCGGGCGGGCATTGCCAAGAGGTCGGGTTTTTCGGCCAGCTTTGGGTTGCGTGCGACCAACTCTACCAACATCTTACGCGCCTTGCCATGCCGAGGGTTAAGGTCTAGAACGTGCGCCAACGCCACGCGCCGATCGGTCTGGCTCTCGATTGCGTTTGCCATCAACCACCACGCATCGACGTTTGCCTCGTCGGACATAATGATCTGCTGCACGATGTGCAGGGTCTCGGTGCGCCGTCCGGCTTTGAGCAGCGCATACGCGCGCTGCAAGGCTTCTCGCGTTGGATCGCTCAATACGTCTCTCCCGCCGATTTTGTCATGCTGTCACCAGTATAGTATGCATATTGTACAGATGCAATATGGCGGGCGGGGAGAAAAAGGGTAGACTCTGGACCTACAATTGTAGGGGTGGGGTGCTGCCTCGCCCCTACATGATATGCAGCCCGCTACCGGCACGCCACCTTGATGTCCGCGTCGGTCAGCGGCTCGTCCGCATTGTGGACCCGGATCACGCGCCGGCTACCCGGCTCTAGGTCGAAGTAATTATCGCCGAAGCGCGTCGCGGCGTAGGGCGTCTCGATCTTGACGAAGAAAGCATACACATCGGTCCCGATAATTACGTGGTAGTCCCTCTCCCCGACCTGTTCAATCTCCATATCAAGGGTAGGTGTGGGACGCTGTAGGTCCTTGATCGGCACGAAGAAATGCCGGTTTGCCGGGAACCTGCCCTGTGACGAGACCACGCTCAGGTAAGCAGCCGCGCGCTCGACACCATCCAGCACCGCCGGCGGGAGCGTGTAGACCTGGTCCGCTCTGTTTGCGGCAGCCCGCACCGCGGTCTCTTGACGGTAAAGGTCGCCGCCGCCGAAGCGCGCCAGCCGCAGCATCACCGTATCCTCGATGGCCTCCAACGTATCGTTCACGATCCAGAGCGACACCGTGCCGTCCTCTTCCGCGCGGAAGGATGCGATCACCGGGGCATAGAAGCGCCGCGCGTAATAATAACCTGCCTTACCGAAGCCATAGAAGTCAAGCACACTCCAGCTCAGGCCAGGCCAGCAGTCGTTGAGCTGCCAGAACAGCGTCCCGGAGCAGTGGGGCTTGCGACGGCGGAAGTGCTCGATGCCGAACTTCAGGCCCTCGGCTTGCGTTATCATCGAGAAGTCGATGTACTCATCAAGGTCTCTGGGCAGCCCTGTACAGGTTATCATCAGGTTGTCGCCCTTGTTCTTGGGGGTATCCTTGTTGCGGTGGAGCATCTCAGGGCTGTTATAGACAAGGCCTTCGGGCGGGATATTGCGGCGCAGCGTCTCCAAGACCGGCGCGGCGTGCATCCCGAATTCGCTGATAAAGCGGCCCATATCCTCGGCGTAGTGGGTGAATGCAACACCTTCGGGCGACCGATCGACCACCGGTGCCTCACCGAAGCGGCGCGGCTGTGCCCCATGCCACACATGCCAGTTATGCCGGTTGCCGTCCTCCATGCTGTTGTAATCACTGCCACCATAGGGGCTGCCGGGCCAATATGGGCGCGAAGGGTCCAGCTCGGCAACCACTCTGGGCAACACCTCGTGATAGAAGCGCGCGCCGGGCACCGCGCGCATCTGTTCCCAGTGGGCTTGACCATCGATCCACTGATTCTCGTTATTGCCGCACCACAGCGCCAAGCAGGGATGGTTACGCAGCCGCCGCACCACAGCGCGCGCCTCGGCTTCGACTGCCTCGGCGAAAGCGTCGTCTTCGGGATAGGTGGCACAGGCGAACATGAAGTCTTGCCAAATCAAGATGCCGAGTTCATCGCAGAGCTTATAGAAGGCCGGTTTCTCATACAACCCGCCGCCCCAGACTCGGATCATGTTCATGTTGGCTTCACGTGCACGCTCTAACAGCATCTGGTAGTGTGCGCGGTCCACCGTGCCCACGAAGGAATGCGCAGGTATCCAATCGGCACCCTTCGCGAAGATCGGCACGCCGTTGAGCACAAAGCGGAAGAAGCGCGTGCCCGGCTCGGCGGTGTCAACCGATTGGTCGAGTGTGATCGTGCGGATACCGACGGTTGTCTCGTATGTATCCAGGGATGGGCCGCTATCGACCCCTTGCAACCGTACCGAGAGGTCATAGAGTGCCGGCTTGCCGAAATCGTGCGTCCACCACACCTCAGGGTTTTTGACCTCGATGCGCACCGTGCCGCGTGTGTTCTTCCCCAGCTTAAGCGTCTTACCCCGCACGGCGCGCGTGGTTTCCTCGTGCCCAGACCGGGGGCCGAGGATCACGCGGGCGCTTAGCTCGCCCACATTGGACGCGAGACGCTCGATCTCTACCGTCACGGCAATCTGTGCCCATTTTGCCTCTAGGTCCAGAATCTCGGTGCGGAACTGCACGCTCTTGATGCGAGCGCCGGCGTGCTGTTGGCGCTCAACGCCGCGCCATATGCCGATGGTGGGCAGACGCGGCCCCCAGTCCCAGCCATAGCCGAACTGCGCCTTGCGCATCAAGGCACGCTTCGGGTTGCGCCCCCAATAGCCTTCCGGCAGCGCACGCCCCTCTATGCGCCGGAGGGGTGGGTCGAAGCAGATTGCAAGCGTATTCGGCACGCCGGGGTTGACCTTGCCGCTCACGTTGAAGATGGCTGCGTGGAACATATTCGCATGTTCGCCCAACAGCTCGCCGTTGAGGTAGACCCGTGCGAAGGTATCCAGACCATGAAAAATCAAACGGTCGTGTATATCTTCAGCCTGTGCTGCGCCGCCATCAAAGCGGAGACGGTACCACCACTCGCGCTCTTCCACCCATGCGCAAGCAAACTCGTTGGTACTATAGAAGGGGTCTTCAATGCGCCCTGCGGCGATGAGCGCGCTATGCACATCACCGGGCACATCTACCGGAATCCAATCGACATCGGCATAGTCGGGCGTGTGGGCACCGGCAATGATGCCCGCGCCGGGCGCAAAATCGTGTAGCTTCCAAGTGCCATTCAGGGTCATGTTTGGTTTGTCCTTATGCACTGCGTGATTGCGAGCATATATTGGTCACGGTAAGTATACTAACTTTAGCGCGCGGGAGATAGTGTTGTTAGGTCTTACCGTCCGGGCAACATCCTACCACACACAGTAGGTATATCTGTTCGTTTTGCTCTCCGTGGGGGCTAGGCGCACGGCATTCCGAGCAGAGCCGAATATGCGAAGCCCTAGAATAACTACGGCTGATCTACAAACCCCGCCCCACTTTGAGTTTTGATTGATACAAAATATAATTCTATCATGTGAAGTCGTATTCAGGACAAAGGCACGGGGGGAAGCGATGAGCGGTGCATTGGGAAGACCGATCCGACAGGAGCTGTTATCATGGGAGGACGTCGATAAACTGGTGGACGTGCTGCTACCGCAGCTGCGCAGCGCCGGGCCATTCGACGCGATGGTTATGATTACACGCGGCGGGATCATCCCCGGCGGCTTGCTCAGCGAGGCGATGGACATCCGATACATCCTCACCGCCGCCGTACACTTCCCTTCCGGCAAGACCGCCGCCATAGGCAAACCGGCGGCGCTTGTCTCGATGCCGAAATTTTTGCAGTTCCCCGAAGACAGTTTGCTGGCCGGGCGCCGCACCTTGATCGTAGACGATGTGTGGGCCGGCGGGCGCACAAGCTCGGCGGTGCGGAGCCGGGTCGAGGCAGCAGGGTCGGAGGCCCTCAACTGCGTGTTCCACTTCAACCCCTACCGCTCGCTCTTCGCCAAAGCCAAGCCGGATTTCTATGGCGCGACCACCGATGCTTATATTGTCTACCCCTGGGAGATCGACCGGGGCTTGCACAGCATCACAATGTACAGGGAGATATAAAGTTGACAAACAAGCGATGCTGGCAGCTCTCGTTGCTCTTGCTCCTAGCGGCGGCGTCCGTTGGCCCGGTATCGGCTCAACAACAAGAGGATGAGCCGGTTACGCTCTACACCGCCTCGACCGTGAACCTGACCACGCTCGACCCGCAGCGCGTCGCCGATGCACCAACGCGCGATGTGATCGAAAACCTCTTCCTCGGCCTCACCGACATCGACCCGCAAACCGGCGCAGTGCGCCCAGAACTGGCGACGCGCTGGGATGTGGACGCCGACGGCACCGAATACTACTTCTACTTACGGGGCGATGTGCCCTGGGTGCGTTGGGACCCTGTGAATGCACAAGCCGAGATAGCCCGCATGGTGACGGCGCACGACGCGGTAAGCGCATTTCGGCGCGCCTGTGACCCACGGGTGGGCGCACCGGCAGCCTATCTGCTGGCGGGGCTGATCGACGGCTGCAAAGCAGCACTCAATACCCCGGTCGCGCAATTGAACGACAACGCCACCGTCTTGACCGAGATCGGCGTGCAGGCGCTCGACGACAACACCTTGTTCGTCCGGCTCGAACACGCGGCGGCATACTTCCCGGCGCTTGCCGCCATGCCACTTCTCTATCCCGTGCCGGGCGAAATTATCGACGACGCAACCGGCATCACCGCGTGGGCAGAGCCGGGCAATCTGTGGACAGACGGCGCGTACCTGCTGGACGAGCACATCCGGCAGGTACGCAGAGTGTTGGTGCGCAACCCTCACCTACCGGCAGAGTTGCGCGGCGGCGGCAATGTCATACGTTGGGTAGACAACATGGTCGAAGACCAGGGGACGATGCTTGACCTCTATCTCGATGGGCGGCTTGACAGCATCATCGTGCCACAAGAGGTGTCGGAAGTGCGGCTGGCCGACCACAGGGTAT
>CAZJBO010000115.1:0-7749 GCA_964544075.1 uncultured Anaerolineae bacterium | reverse complement strand
ATTAAAGAGCGCCAGATCGAGTGCCTCCAATGCCTCGAAGTTGTAATTGCCGTTTTCGTCACGGGGCGTGCGGTCGCGGTCTACGAAGTAGTTATCCATAGCCAGGGGGTAGGGTTGCAGGCCGTGCGCCAGAAGCTGTATTGCCAGGCGCTTCGAGAAGGTGGTCTTGCCCGACGACGAGGGTCCGGCGATGAGGACCAAGTGTACATTTCTGTCGCGGTGGCGCCGATAAATTTCGGTGGCGATCTGTGCGATGCGTTGTTCATGCAACGCCTCGGCGACCAGAATCAGCTCGCGGGCGCGTCCGGTTTGGATAGCTTGGTTTAGCTGCCCCATATCTTGTATACCGAGCAGCGCCAACCATTGTTCGGTCTCTTGGAATATCTTCGTCAGCTTGGGCGACTCGCCGCCGGGGTGGATGATGTCCGGGTCTTCTTTGCGTGGGTAGCGCAACACAAAGCCGCCGGGCGAGCTGTAAAGGCCAAAGACGTTGAGGTAAGCAGTGGAAGGGGTCATGTAGCCGAAGAAATAGTCTTTCTGGCCCCGCAGTGTATAGAGCATCAGGTAGTCTTTTGCGCGAGTTTCGAGCAAACGCAGCTTGTCATCATCACCGTTTGCTGCGAAGTATGCTTTGGCTTCGTCCAAAGGGACGGCGACCTTGCCGATCGGCTCGGCAGCGGCGACTATGGCGCGCATATGGTCGGCGATGCGGGCGAGTTCGGCATCGTTGAAAGGCGCGTGGCCTATAAGCCGGCAGTAAAAGCCACCGTTGGGGACCGCGTGCTCGACGACGACTCGACAGTTTGGGAAGAGTTCGTGCGTGGCGGTTATCAGCAAGAAGACCAGGGAACGCCGATAGATGCGCATCGCGTCGGTAGAGCGCATAGTCACCGGTCTGACGTGCACATCCTTCTCGATCTTGAGGGTGAGTTCGCGCAGTTGGCCGTCTACTATCGCGGCGAGAACCGGAGCATCGAATATACCGGGGTGCTGCGCTTCGGCAGCTTGCATATATGCCTCCAGCGGGGTGCCGACCGGAGCTTCGAGCACGATGTCTTGGTCTATCAAGATCACCTGGGCGGTTGTACGAGCATGAGACTGTCTGACTTGAGCGTTCACTTTAGCCACCATATTTTGCCGGATACGCGGATGGGGATACATTTATAGACCATCTTGTCGCACAAGTCCAAAAGTGGTTTACAGCCGCCCCGGTACATGGTTCCCCACGTTTTGTTGTGTTAAGATATCGTTGGGTTTCAAGAGTGGGTGCATAATATGCTATATCGATCTATTGGTCGGCACGTATCTCAAATCGGCTGTGCCATTCTTTTCATACTTCTATTTGTCTGTCCCTGCTGCTGCTTCGGCGCGCTGGCGATGTTTGATAGCGTGTTTGCCCGACCGCGCACCCTGACCGTCGTGGGGTTCTCGTGGGAATACGAGGTGCGCATCGAGGCGTACGAAGCCTTGTCAGAACAAGGGTTTTGTGACCTGGTACCGGATGACGCTTACGACGTGAAGGTTAATCCCGATGGGGATGACTACGAGATGTGCGCCTATACGGTAGACCGCTGGGAGTATGCGCGGTCTGAGTATGCGCGCGGCGACAGCCGTGAAGCGCCCGCACCCACCTGGCCGGAGGTGACTCTGGCAAAGGCCGGTATTGATGGTAAAGGCGCCGAGCGTGAAGCGGCGCGCGTGGAGATATACCGCGTCCATTATGAAGCCGACAACGGCAAGGTTTACACCTGCCCGGCAAAGACTCGGCAGTTCTGGGATGGGGTTAAGATCGGGTCGCGCTGGCAGATGAGGTTCGGCAGACTCTTCAGAATGCCGCAGTGTGATACGTTACAGGCACTTAGCGGGTGAGAGATAGAATCCCGACCGCGCATAACGGCGACAATACGAACAAAATCGAGCTTCGCATCATCCGTGCTATGCGCGGTCATCCTTCAGCCAGAGCACACGGTTGGCTTAGTCGTTGAAGTCTTCCTCGTCTTTGCCCTTGCTGACCACCTCGACGGCATCGGCATCAAAGAGTGCCTCGTCTTCCTCAACCTCTGCCTCCTCCTCGATTACATAGTTAAGGGTCGCGATCAGTTCACCTTCGCCGGTGATGCTGGTCACGCCTGTGCCCAATTCGAGGTCTCCTACGTGTATCACGTCGTTTACATCAACCAGCTTGGAGAGGTCGACCACGATAGCGCTGGGCAGCGCACCGGGCAAACATTCCACCTCAATATTGCTGTAGCCTGTGACCAAGACGGCCTCGTTGTTGACAACCAGGGGTGGCTCGTTGATGAATTCGATCGGGACTTCGGTGCGGATGAGGCGGTCCATCGACACGGAGTACAAATCGACGTGGATGAGGGTATCGCGGATGTTATCCCGCTGCACGTCGCGGACGAGTGCGGCGTGGATTTTGCCATCAATGTTGATGTTGATGATCTGTGAGCCGCCGACCTCGGCCAACACGGTGTTAAACTCTTTCTCCGGCACTTGCAGGGGGAGCGGTTCCTTGCCGGGGCCATAGAGCACCGCCGGGACCAAGCCTTCTTTCCGGAGGGTTTTGACTTTCTTGCCGGTGACTTCGCGTTTGCTGGCGCTAAGTTCAACTACTGAGGTTGCCATAGGGTTCTCCTTAACTATTTCACTGGGATGTTTTGCGTTTTTAGCGCCGCGTAAGTGCGCGTTCGATCGCCAGGGCTTTGGCTTGCACGGTTCCCAGGTCGTGCCGGCTTGCTTTGATGACAGGTGCCGGCTGTTGCATAAATTTATCCGGTTTGTCTGCACGCGGGTATATAGAGGCAGACAAGCTCCGGCGTGGTATTCTAGCCGATGGCGGGGAGCGCGTCAAACGTTTCTTCCACCGGCAAGTATAGCCCAGAACATAAATGTAGGTCAGCCCTGTACTGTGCGATGCGGTTTGTCGACGCAGACCGTATATATCGCACCGGACAGACGATGGGCAAACGTCTATTCGCCATGCGGTTACGTGAGGCCGGCCATGCTACAATGAGCTTGCAAAGTTCCTGCGTGCTGTAGGGGGATGTGATGAGCACACTAGATGAATTTGAGCCTACCGAACCTCTTGAACCCGTCGGCCCATTTGAACCCTTCGAACCCTTCGACCCAACCCGCAACCTACCGCCGCCGCCGCCCCAGAAGAAGCGTCGGCGTAAACGTCGCTGGGGCTGCCTGGTGGCGCAGTTTGGCTGTCTCTTCCTCGGCATAGGGCTTGCCGTCATGCTGGCGGTGGCGCTGGTAGTGGTGTTAGTCGTGGCCGGCGACCTGGCCGACCGTCTCGAAACCGGCCTGGCCGAGCTGGAGACCTATGACGCCGAGCAGATGTTCCAGACCACCCGTGTCTACGACCGGCACGGCAACCTTCTACACGAGGTTTTCGGCGAAGGTCGGCGCACGCTCATCACCCTTGCCGACATGCCACAACACCTCATTGATGCAACTATCGCCACCGAGGACGATAGCTTCTGGGAGAACCCCGGCGTTGACATCAAAAGCATCATCCGGGCGGGTTTTCAGTGGATCCGTGAGGGCGACATCGTCTCCGGTGCAAGCACCATCACCCAACAAGTTGTGCGGCAGGTCGCCTTCGACTATGAGTATCGCACCGAGCAATCGGTGCAGCGTAAGATGGAAGAGGCCATCCTTGCGATGATGCTCGACGAGCGCAAGACCAAAAGCGAAATCCTAGAGCTGTACCTCAACCTGAACAATTACGGCAACCTGGCCTACGGTGTCGAGGCCGCCGCACAAGTCTACTTTGGCATCCCTGCCAGCAAGCTCAACTTGGCACAAGCAACCCTCATCGTTGGCCTGCCCCAGGCCCCCGCCGACCTGAACCCCCTCTCGCCCGACGCAGGCGTGCGCCGTACCGTCAAGGACCGACAACGTCTCGTGCTCGACCTCATGGTTGCGCATGGCTACCTCACACAGCAAGAGGCCGACGCTGCATATAACGAGCCGTTGGTGCTCATGAACCCAGACGTGCCCCTCCAGGCGCCCCACTTCACCATGTATGCCGAAGAGGAGCTTAAAAAGCTGTTGGATGTCATCGGTCTCGATCCTGCACTCTTCGACTCCGGCGGCCTGGAAGTCTACACCACCCTGGACTTGCGCTACAACACGATGATCGAGCAGGTAGCGCGCGAGCATGTGGACGCACTGCGTGACGAACACAACATGACCAACGCTGCCGTAATTGTGCTGCACCCCCCCACCGGCGAGATCATGGCGATGGTAGGCAGCATCAACTTCGAGGACAAAGACATTGGGGGGCAGGTTAATGTGACGACCAGCGCCCGACAGCCCGGCTCCGCGATGAAGCCGCTCACTTACGCCGCCGCCCTTGAGCATGGCTTTAGCGCGGCACACCTGCTCTGGGATACTCCTACCCAGATCGGCACAGGGGGCAGCGTGTACATCCCGGTGAACTATGACCACGCCTTCCACGGCCCGGTACGGATGCGCACCGCGCTTGCCAATTCCTACAACGTCCCGGCTGTGCAGATGCTGCGGCAAACCGGAGTCGAGAACTTGCTCGCGCTGGCCCATCGTATGGGCATCCGCTCGTTGGGTGAGGATGCATCACACTACGGTCTATCACTCACACTCGGCGGCGGTGAGGTTACCCCGCTCGAATTGACACAGGCCTTCGCGGTCTTCGCCAACGAAGGCACCCTGGTACCGGCGGTATCGGTGTTATGTGTGCTCGATAGCAACGGCAACATCCTGTACCAATACGAAGGCCGCTGCCCGAAAGGTGCGGGCACACCGAATTCGGTCAACGCGGTAGCACAACGCATCCTCGTGCTCGACCCGCGCATTGCCTACATCATCAACGATATCTTGGCCGATAACGTCGCGCGGACCCCCGCCATGGGGTCCGATAGCCCTTTGTTTACGGGCGATCTGCCGGCCTCGGTCAAGACCGGCACCTCGAACGACTGGAAGGATAACTGGACGGTGGGCTATACGCGCAACCTCGCGATCGGTGTTTGGACGGGCAACAGCGACAGCAGCCCAATGGTGAACATCTCCGGCTTACACGGCGCGGCCCCGATCTGGCACGATGTGATGCTCGGTATATATGGCAATCAAGACCTGTTGGCGGTGCTGGCGAACGGGGGACAGCTCGTGCCCGACTACCACAATCCGCCGCCGGGGATGAGCCGACGTGAGGTTTGCCGTCCGAGCAGCCTGCAAGACCCCGCCACCGATTGCCCACGCACCGATGTCGAGTGGTTTTTGGATAGCCCTGCCGCCGTCCCCGATGGCAGCGGAGCGCTGGTCGCGCCCGCACCCTCCGAGCCGCCACCGGCGCAGCTCGACGAACCCGACTCGCCCTCACTGACCGACATCGGGCATGGCATATGGGTTGCGATGGTGCTGCCCATCCCGCCAGAGCTGCAAGCATCGCTCGCGCCCCAGCCGACCGGTGGCCCCGCGCTGCCGCCACCGCGTTATTGTGTCGCACCGCTACGCTATCAGCAGCTGCCCGAAGCACAAGCCCACCTCGAACAACTATATTTCGTCGCGCCGCCGCCCGTGCGCGAGGATGAGATACGCGCGCGGCTCTGGGCCGAGGATCACGGCATCCCGGTGCTGCCCTACATGCTCTGCGACGATGCGATCCTATCGGCGCTTAGTGTGCCGCAGTTCAACCAGAATGGGATAGAGGCACGCTGGTACATTACATCACCACGACGAGGCGAAAAGATCAGCGGGGTCGTCCCTATCATCGGCACAGCAGAGTTTCCGGGTGGGCACGAATATTTCTATAAGCTCATGGTCGGTCGCGGACACCAGCCTACCGAGTATGTGACCTTTGGCGAGACCAACGAAAATCGGGTTACCGACGGTGTGTTGGGTGAGCTGCACGCCGATGCGCTCGACCCCGGCGATTGGACAATATGCCTGGAGATAGTGATATGGGATGGCAATTATCTCACACCGGCATGTGTGAATGTCGAGATTGAGCACTAGAGAGCGCCCTACTACAAGCCATTCGTACACCCTAACGTTTCTCGCTTCTTGCACTAATGCCGAAAAAGGTGTTAAATTGGTGGTGAAGGTCCTCGGAAGCCGGGACCGCGTTTAATCGACCCCCCTGTGAACGCATAGAGCGATACCTATTCGCTTTAGTCTGGCGAAATTGTATGGGCATATTTGTGTGTGCGCAATGTGTCATGTACAATGGCTCGCAATACGCCTTTACACTGTCACTTTGATGACCTTACGACGCCGCAAACGGCAATTTGCCACTTTCGCCACTTAGGGAGGCAGGCCAAAGCCATGAGTGAAGAAACCCAAAGTCAGAATATTGTTGTCCAGCAGCTGCGCCCTCTGGTCCCTCTGTGGATCACGCTTATCTTAGGCGTCGTGCTTGGCATCTTGTGGGGCTATATGGTCGAGCCGGTGGTCTGGACCGATGCTGGCCCGGCACACCTTGAGAATTCATATAAAAAACAGTGGATAAAGCTCGTCGCCTCACAGCTCGACCGCACCGGCGATAGCGCAGAGGCAGCCCGACAGATTGCCTACATCGGCACAAAAGATGTCGATACACTGTTTGATGAGCTAAGCGCCGATGCCAGCATCGGGGCATCCATCGTGCGTCTGCGCGACATCTACAATCAGGAAGACGTACAGGCAAAGGCAACAGAAGCACAGAAAGCGGTCAAGGGCGGCTCGGCATTGCCGATTGGTCTCTTCGTTGTCGTGATCGTGATAATCATCTTGTGGGGGATCATTGGCGGCTTCGGCAGCATGATTTGGGTGATCGTGCGGAACGTCGTCCCGTTGATATTCAGCCGAGGTAAGGGGAGCGGGGCCGGCGGCCCCAGCGCCGCGTCACGGATGGGCGGCATCCGGGCCGCGCAAGAGATGGCCGCAGAGCACTCTACCGATTTCTCGATGGCCGAGATGGGACCGCCCATCGTGCAATATATGTCCACCTACTTAATCGGCGACGACCTTTACGACGATTCGTTTAGCGTCGAAACCCCCAGCGGCGACTTCCTGGGCGAGACCGGCGCGGGTATCTCCGAGACCATCGGCGTGGGCGAGCCGAAGAAGGTCACGGCGTTCGAAGTTTGGTTGTTCGACAAGAACGACATCAAAACGGTCACCAAAGTTGCGATGAGCGAATACGCCTACAATGACGAAGCACTCCGCTCCCGGCTGGCCCCCAAAGGCGAGGCCATAGCACTAGAACCCGGCACCATCATCATGCTAGAAACCCATACACTGCGGGTGCAAGCGCGCGTCGTAGACCTGGCATACGGCAATGAAGGGCCATTCCCCAACAGCTACTTCGAACGCTTGACCTTTGAGCTTGCGGCCTGGCCCATCGAAGGCGTGGTCATTGATGGCCCGCCCCCGGTGCCGCCGCTGCCGGAGGCCTTTAGCGACGATACGATGGCCTTCTAAGCGCGACGAAACGACAAAATATCAAGGCCCGGCTTTAGGCCGGGCCTTTTGCTATCATATCGCCGGGACAGAAATAATGTGCGGGCCTACTTGACCTCTTTGATCTTGAAGTGCAGCGCGCCTGCCGGCGCCGCCACCGTGACGGCATCCCCGGCACGCCGCCCCATCAAAGCCTTGCCCATAGGACTCTCGTACGACACCTTACCCTCAACCGGGTTAGCCTCGGCTGCGCCGACGATCAAATAAGTCTCCGGCTCGTCTTCGTACCCCTCTTCGACAACCGTAACGCGGCTGCCG
>CAZJBO010000114.1:0-7761 GCA_964544075.1 uncultured Anaerolineae bacterium | reverse complement strand
AAAGGTCGGCGCAGCCGACGGCTGTTATTAGCCTGGGGTTTCAACCCCAGGCGGCCCCTCCCCCGGCCCCTCTCCCCCGGCGCGCCCCGGCGCCAAAGTTTAAGGATGATGTTTAATATAGTGCCATTCCAGGAACCCGAATGCTGCGGCTGCCAGCACCGCGAGCACGCCGCCGATCGCCCAGCCTGCCGACGGCACGCGGCTGATGGCGACCGCAGCGCCGCCCAAAGCAATGCATATGGCGCAAAGAACCGCCAGGGTCGAGCGTTGGCCCAGGCCCATGCGCATGAGGCGATGTGAGCTGTGGTCCTTGCCGCCTTGCGCCGGTGAGCGTCCTTCACGGAGGCGCGTGAAGATCACCAACGTAGTATCGAAGATCGGTAGGCCCAGCACGATGATAGGGATCATCCAGGTGACGCTAAGCGGCCCGCTGAAGCGCAGCTTGATACCCAGCACCGCCAGCGTGAAGCCCAACACCATGCTGCCCATATCGCCCATGAAGGTATTGGCGGGGTTGAAGTTGTAGATAAAGAACCCCGCCGACGCCCCGCAGAGCGCCGCCGCCAAGCTGCCGACGAGGTATTGCCCCTCCATCACTGCGAGTATTAAGAAGAAGCTAGATGCGATCGCGGCAATGCTTATGGCGAGGCCGTCCATATTGTCTTGAAAGTTAAGCGCGTTGGTCAGGCCCACCACCCAGAAGATCGTCAATGCTGCGTCTAGCAACGGCAGGTTGTCAAACATGCGCACCCGCACCCCGGTCGATACCAGCACCCCGGCGGCTGCGATCTGACCGGCGAACTTCACCTTCGGCGCGAGTTCGTGGCGGTCGTCCCAAAGCCCCAGCAGCGCCATAAGGGTTGCCCCTGCGAGGATCGCGCCCAGCTCGACGAAGTGGGCGGGCAGGCCAAAGATCAAGAGGGTCAGCACCAGCGCGCCATAGATCGCCAGCCCGCCCATGAGCGGGGTCGTGGTGCGGTGTAGGCGTTGTTCACGGGGCCGGGCGACCAAGTCTATCTTCAGCGCCAAGTAACGCGAGAGCGGGGTCAGGACCAGCGCCAGTGCGAAACCGGCGACCAAAATCGGGAGATGTTGCGACATAAGAACCTCGATTGCTTTAGTGCTGTTTGCGTGCGTAGACGGTCATCAGATCGCCGAAGTTGACGGGTATGGCGCGCTTGGTTATCCGCAGCGCGCGCACGACCCGCCCAAACAGCCCGGCGATGCACGGGCTGTAGGGTTCGATGCGGCTTGCCAGATAGTCGAGCCGCAGATAGCGCGACTCGGCATAGATGTGTCGAATCTCGAAGCCTGCCAATTCTAGCATGGCGGTGAGGGTGCGGCGGTTGAAGTAGTAGAGGTGCATCTCCATCAGCCAGGGCCAGCGCTTGCCCATAAGCCGCGCGAAGGGACTCGCACAATCCATCGTGTGTATGGCCAGCCATCCGCCCGGTTTGAGGGCCTGGGCAAATGCGTGCACCTCGCGCAGCGGGTCGGTTAGATGTTCGATCACGTCCCATGAGGTTACCACGTCAAAGGAAGCCGGGGGAGGAGGGTTCGTGTGCATGGTGCCCTGCTGCACGTTGAGGCCCATGCTCTGTGCTGCCGAGACTGCCCAGTGCCCCGGCTCGATGCCGTGTGCGTCCCAGCCCCGGTCGCGCGCGACCTGTACACATGCCCCCACATAAGCGCCCACGTCGAGCAGACGACGGCCCTCCGACGGCCCGGTGAAGCGCTCCATGTGCCGCAGCCTTGCGTCAAAGGTGAGCAAGCGTCCCGGCAGCTGCTCCAGGTAGACCGGGTCTTCTACATCTTCATAGCGCGAGAGGATTTCGGCTTCGGTAAAGCGTGGGTTTGCATAGCGCATTCCGCAGCGTCGGCACTCGACCACGGGGAGGTGGTGGCCGTAGCCGGTATGTGTGCAGCGGAAGGCTTCCCAATCGCCCTTTTGGTGTTGGACGATGCCGGGAAATACGAGGCGCGCATCGTCCGCGCCACAAAGGTTGCATTTCACATGTTCGACAACGGGCAGCGACGGCTTGTCGTTTGGAGAGCTGTTCATGCAGAGATGTTCCTTTTAAGAATGCAGATAATAATCTAAGGGAATAAAGCAAAATATTGTAACAGGCGCCTACCAAAACTCGCCACTAACGCTAATCGTGTTTTGATATTACCAAGAGCGGCGGGCAGGCGGGCGGTATTTATCCACATGATCTATCTCTCGACGCAACAGGATGCTTGACAAAAGGCGTTCCGCTCCGTAGTATAGCCGCACGTTTAGGAATGTAGAGCACTTGGATATTGACACCAAGCGCCACAAGGTTCATTAACAGAGAATAAAGGATGTATTTACATGGCAGAACTGCTTCACGTAACTGATTTTGATAACGAGGTGCTGGGTGCATCTGAACCAATGCTCATCGATTTTTGGGCCGAGTGGTGTGGGCCGTGCAAAATGATCGCCCCCATCGTTGAGCAGCTGGCCGAAGACTATAAAGGGCGGATGCGCGTCGGCAAGCTCGATGCCGATGCTTACCCGGCAGTCTTGCAAAGCCTCGGCATCAGGGGCATACCAACCCTGATCTTGTTCAAGGACGGCAAAGAGGTACAACGCTGGACCGGCTTTATGGCAAAGGAACGCATCGCTACCGGCCTGGACCAGCACTTGTCTGCCAAGAACGGGTAAACGCAATTGCGAAGGGTAGAGAACGGGGTATCTATTCACCTGGAGCTTTGAGCCTTAGGTGATTCCTTCGGTCACCAGACCTTTTAGGCCCCTGTTCCCTTTCTAAGCGCGGCAAAGCCGTGCAAATGCAGGTCACCTCCGCGTAGGCGGAGGTGTGGGGACGAAGCCCCCACAGAGAGTAGGTGAATAAATACACCACGGGAAGCGGAGCGAAGAGTAGGATTCTGCTTTGCTTCTGTGTGCTTAGTGACTTGATTAAAAGGAGAAAAGAGATTATGCCTAAGCCAGACCATGTTAAACTTTTCATCCCCGGCCCGGTCGAGGTGCGGCCTGAAACCCTTCAGGCCCAGGCAAACTGGATGGTCGGCCACCGTTCGAAAGAATTCTTCGCGCTCTTCGCAAGCGTGCAAGAGAAGCTGCGCAAGTTATTCCAGACCGAACACCGTGTCTATGTAACCGGCGGCTCCGGCACCGGCTATTGGGAAGGCGCGGTGCGCAACGGCGTGCGCGACGATCAGCCGATTTTGCATCTAGATTGCGGCGTCTTCGGCGACCGGTGGGCCAAAGTGAGCCGTGCCAACGGCAAGCAGGTTGATGTCATCAGCGTCGAACGCGGCAAGGCGATCAAACCAGAGATGGTCGAGGCCAAGCTCAAGGAAAAGCATTATGACGCCGTGGCGGTGGTCTACAACGAGACCAGCACCGGCGTGATGAACCCCGTGAAGGAAATCGGCGAAGTGGTGCGTCAATATCCCGACACCTTCTACTTTGTCGATGCCGTCAGCGCCATCGCCGGCGCGCCGCTCTTCACCGACGATTGGGGTATCGATGTCGTGGTCGCCTCACCGCAGAAAGCCATCGCGCTTCCGCCTGGGATGGGATTCGCGGCGGTCTCCGACCGCGTGCTCGAACGCGCCAAAGAGATACCCTATCGCGGCTGGTTCTATGACTTCCTGAAACTTGAAGGCTGGATGGTCAAGAACTCCACGCCTGCCACACCGCCCATCCCGATGTTCTTCGCCGCCGACATACAGCTCGACCACATCCTTGAGGAAGGCTTGGACGCGCGCGTCGCACGCCACGCGAAGATGGCGCAGCACACCCGCGACTGGGCAGTTGCGCACGGTTTTGGTCTGTTCGCCGAGGCGGGCTACGAATCGGTCACCGTCACCGTCATCGTGAACCAGCCCGGCCCCGGTGTGCGCTTCGCCGACCTTGATGCCTTCACCCGCGCGCGCGGCATGACAATGGCTAACGGTTATGGCGATATGAAGGAGAAGAATTTCCGCATCGCGCACATGGGCGACCTAACGATGGATGGCTTGCAAGAACTGCTCGACACGCTTGCCGAGTTCCTGGCGACGCAAAAATAAGCAGCATGGGAGAGATCAATGACCTTCAATATACTTGTCACCGATAACCTGCATAAAGCCGGGCTTGCCATGCTCGAAGCCGTGGATGGCTTTAACATCATCGCGCCGGGGAAGATGTCGCGGGGAGACGCTCTCGCTGCTATCCCTGAGGCACACGCGCTCATCATCCGCTCCGGCACCCAAGCCGACCGCGCTATGATCGAGGCTGCACCCAAGCTCAAGGTGATCTGCCGGGCCGGGGTGGGCGTCGATAACGTCGATATTGCCGCCGCCACCGCGCACGGCGTCGTCGTGATGAACGCTCCCGATGGCAACAGCGTTGCAACCGCTGAGCTGGCGATGGGCCTCATGCTGGCCCTTGCCCGCCACATCCCACAGGCCGCCGCATCGCTCGGCGCGGGCGAGTGGAAACGCAAGACGTTCTCCGGCACCGAGCTGCGCGGCAAGACCTTGGGTATAGTGGGGCTTGGGCGCATCGGTCGGCACGTCGCCCGGCGCGCCGCTGCCTTTGATATGCACCTGATCGCCTACGATCCTTTCATCGGTGCCGAGGATATGGCCGCGTTGGGTGTCGAAAAGGTCGAGCTGGAGGCGCTGTGGGCACAGGCCGATTACATCACCTTGCACACGCCCATCATCGAATCCACCCGCCATATGGTCAACGCAAAGACCATCGCCATGATGAAAGACGGCGTGCGCATCGTCAACGGCGCGCGCGGCGGCCTGATTGACGAAGACGCGCTTGCCGAGGCCATCAAGAGCGGCAAGGTCGCCGGCGCTGCGATCGATGTGTATCCGAAGGAACCGCCGCCGGAGGATTTCCCCTTGCTGCATCTTCCCCAGGTCGTGCATACGCCACACCTGGGCGCGAGCACGGCTGAGGCACAAGCGGATGTCGCCAAGCAAGCGGCACAACAAGTTATCGACGCACTAAAGCAGGGCGTATATAACAATGTTATCAACCGGGACGCGCTGCCCGGCTGATGGGTAAAGGTTAGCCTTCCAGAAGGGCGAGTCCCGCAGACTCGCCCTTCTGCGATTATGCTTCACCCATAAAGAGCGACACGGCGCATCCTCCGGGGAATAATCCCCATCCTCGCCAAAGCATTACAACTGGCAACCCCGAATGTGACAAAGCGCAGACACCTGCTTCGCCACAATATGTTACTATGCTTAGTCGTGTGCGTCTTCTCACCGAGACGGCTGCCCATGTCGCACGCCTCTATGAAAGACACATGTATTATCGTATCAATAGCTAACTTCAAACAAACCTCGTTTGATTTTGACCTTTAATGAGGAGGACTGCCTTGACTAAACGAGTGCAAGTAATGATCGATGGGAACGAAGCTGCGGCTTACGTTGCCCACAAAACTAACGAAGTAATCGCCATCTACCCGATTACTCCTTCGTCACCGATGGGCGAGCACGCCGATGCTTGGAGCGCCCAGGGCAAAACTAACATCTGGGGCACCGTGCCCCTGGTCATCGAGATGCAATCTGAGGGCGGCGCGGCGGGCGCAGTGCACGGCGCGTTGCAGGCCGGCGCACTCACTACCACCTTCACCGCCAGCCAGGGCCTCATGCTCATGCTCCCCAACATGTACAAGATCGCCGGCGAGCTGACCAGCGCCGTCTTCCACATCGCAGCCCGTTCGGTGGCGGCGCAAGCCCTCTCGATCTTCGGCGACCACAGCGATGTGATGGCTACACGCGGCACCGGCTGGGGGATGCTCTTCTCCGGCTCGATCCAAGAAGTCATGGATATGGCCCTCATCGCCCAGTCCAGCACCCTCAAGACTCGTGTGCCCTTCCTGCACGTCTTCGACGGCTTCCGCACTTCGCACGAGATTCAGAAGATCGAACGGCTGGACGACGCAGACATCAAAGCCATGATCGATGACGACTTGGTGCGCGAGCACCGCGCCCGCGCGCTCTCGTCGGAGCACCCGGTTGTCCGGGGCACCGCCCAGAACCCCGACGTCTTCTTCCAGGCACGCGAGACCGTAAACCCCTATTACGACAAGGCCCCCGGCATCGTGCAAGAGACGATGGACGAGTTCGCCAAAGTTGTCGGGCGCGCATATCACCTATTTGATTACGTCGGCGCCCCCGATGCCGAAAAGGTCATCGTGCTGATGGGGTCGGGCATCGAGACCGCACACGACACCGTGGAATACCTGGTCGCACAGGGCGAGAAGGTCGGCATGGTCAAGGTGCGCCTCTACCGCCCCTTCTCTGTAAAGCACTTCTTGGGCGCGCTCCCCTGCACCGTCAAGGTGATCGCCGCGCTCGACCGCACCAAAGAACCCGGCTCGGTCGGCGAGCCGCTTTACCAGGACATCGTCACCGCCGTTGCCGAGGGCATGGCGGAAGGCAGCACCCCCTTCGAGACCGCGCCAAAGGTTGTCGGTGGACGCTATGGCCTTTCCTCGAAGGAATTCACCCCGGCGATGATTAAGGGTCTGTTCGACGCGATGGGCGCGGAAGACCCCAAGAACCATTTCACCGTCGGCATCAATGACGACCTGACCCACAGCAGCATCGAATATGACCCCGATTTCGACATCGAGCCGGAAGATGTGGTGCGCGGCATGTTCTGGGGCCTCGGCTCCGATGGTACCGTGGGCGCAAACAAAAACTCAATCAAGATCATCGGCGAAGAAACCCCGAACTATGCCCAGGGCTACTTCGTATACGACTCGAAGAAAGCCGGTGCGCGCACCATCTCGCATTTGCGCTTTGGCCCACGCCCCATCCACAGCACCTACCTCATCAAGAAGGCAAACTTCATCGCCGTCCACCAGTTCGGCTTCCTAGAGAAGTACGACGTGCTCGGCAACGCCGCCGAAGGCGCCGTCTTCTTGGTCAATGCGCCCTTCCCCACCGCCGAGGTATGGGGGAAGATGCCCCGCACCATCCAGGAACAGATCATCAGCAAGAAGCTGAAATTCTACGCTATCGACGCCTACAAGGTGGCGAAGGAGACCGGCATGGGGGTGCGCATCAACACCATCATGCAGACCTGCTTCTTCTACATCAGCGGCGTGCTGCCCCAAGATGAGGCCATCGCCCAGATCAAGAAGGCGATCAAGAAGACTTATGGCAAGCGTGGTGAAGCGGTGGTGCAGAAGAACTATGCCGCTGTTGATGCCTCGGTTGCCAACCTCCACGCGATCGAAGTGCCGGCCAAAGTCGACAGCAAGATCGAGATGCCGCCGGTTGTGCCTGCCGCAGCGCCCGCATTTGTCCAGAATATCACCGCCGAGATCATGGCCGGGCGGGGCGATCTGCTGCCGGTCAGCGTTATGCCCAACGACGGCACCTATCCCACCGCTACCACGCAGTGGGAGAAGCGCAACGTCTCGCTGGATGTGCCGGTCTGGGAGCCGGACCTCTGCATCCAATGCGGCAAGTGCGTGATGGTTTGCCCGCACGCCTGCATCCGCTCGAAGGTCTACCCCGACGCCGCGCGCGAGGGCGCGCCTGAAACCTTCAAGTCGATGCCCTCGACCTTCAAGGGCTACCGCGATGGCTATCAGTACACGCTGCAAGTTGCGGTCGAGGACTGCACCGGCTGCAAGATGTGCGTCGAGGTTTGCCCGGCGAAGGATAAGAAGCAGGAAGGCCGCAAGGCCATCAACATGGCCCCGCAGCTGCCTATCCGCACACAAGAACGCGCGAATTGGGGATTCTTCCTCGGCT
>CAZJBO010000113.1:0-7786 GCA_964544075.1 uncultured Anaerolineae bacterium | reverse complement strand
GCACGCACCCGTGCGACAAATTCGTTGAGGCGCACCGGCTTCACCAGATACTCGTCTGCCCCGGCCTCTAGCCCAATGACGATATCTTCCTCGGTGATCGCTTGTGCCGAGAGCATCAAGATCGGCGCGCGGTTGCCCACCTCACGGATGCGTCGGCAGACCGTGAGGCCGTCCATCTCCGGCATGACAATATCCAGGATCACGAGGTGTGGCTTCTCGGCGTGGAAGGCGCGCAAGCCCTCGATCCCGTCGCTGGCAAGCAGTACGTCGTAGCCTTCGCGTTGGAGCTTGCGCCCCAGCGCATCACGGATTGCTTGTTCGTCATCGACAATTAATACGCGCATAGTGCCTGTAGTTTAGTCTGGTTCCAATAATAGCGCAACCCGGCGAAGGGAGGGCGTGGGCACCCCATTCTGGGGACTCTGTGTTACTCTTCCTCCGTGGTAAAGTTTCCCTCTGGGTGAGATGCAGGGGTGATCTGGGGGCGAAATTCCAAGCCAGAAACCCTGCTTGGCCTTGCCCGCCGCACAGCTGCCGTTGCATAGACCGTATCGCTTTTTGGAGGGAGATTGCCTACAATAGAAGATAGACACGATATTAGTGAAAAAGGTTACTACGATGAAATTGGGTTATAAGAGCTTGTTTGTGATGCTTGTGCTGAGCCTGATTGTGCTGCCGGCTTGGGCACAGGATGAAGGAATAAGCCCCGATGATGCAGAAATAATCGGCGGCGTCGAGGATAAAGTGGCCGAGCTGCGCGGCCTTGTACCGATGGAGGCGGTCGCGCGGGATTTGTGGACGCCGGATGAGGTTGCAGAGTGGCTAAGCGCCGAACTTGACGCAATCTATACGCCGGAGGATGCGCGCGATGACGTAATTTTCTACAATGTTTTCGACTTCATGCCGTTGCAGACCGATCTTCGACAGCTGCAGCTCGACTTGATGTCCGAGCAAATCGGCGGCTTTTACGACATCGAAGGCGAGCAAATGGTGATAGTGGATTTTGGCAACGGTTTTGACGCGCTCTCCGAAATCACATATGCGCACGAGTTTACCCATGCATTGCAAGACCAATACTTCGACCTTGATGCTCTGGGTCTGGGCGCGGAGACCGCTCCCGATATGAGCGCGGATATGGCCCTTGCAAGGCGTGCGCTTGTCGAGGGCGACGCTACGCAACTGATGCGGGAGTATATGATCTGGCGTGTCCAAGAGGAAGACGGCGCGCTGTTCTCGCTGATGCTCTTCGGCAGCCTGGATGATGTAAACATGGCGCAGCTCGAAGGTGCGCCGTTGGTCCTCAACGCCGAGCTGATGTTCCCGTACCTCAGCGGTCTGGCTTTTGTCCAAGATGTGCTATACCGGGGTGGTTGGGTGCTGCTAGATGCGGTTTATGAGCGTCCGCCGCTCTCGACCGAGCAGATATTGCATCCTCAGCAATACTTTGACGCCGACGAGCCACAGTTGGTCGATGTGACCTTGCCTGATGCTCTGCTTGGCGCAGAGTGGCGCTTGGTCGACCAAGACGTTTTGGGTGAGTTCTATCTGCGCGAATATCTGGCCCAACACCTGCCCGTAGATGAGGCCAATCTCGCTGCCGAGGGCTGGGGCGGTGACCGCTTTGTGATCTACCATGACGATGATACCGGTGCGAGTGTGTTGTTATACCGTGTGGTATGGGACGCCATCAGCCACGAGCGCGAGTTTATCGATGCTTTTGTGCACTTCGCCTCGGCACGTTATGGTGATGCCGCGCCGGTAGTCGAGGACGAGGGGTTGGTCTGTTGGGAGGGTGATGTATATGCGGGCGCCGACGCGGGCGCCGGTGAGATGGGCCGTCATGATGCGACTTGTCTGTACTATGCCGGCAACGATACGCTGCTCGTACAGGGGCCGGATATGGATATTGTCCGCGCGCTTGGCGATCTGCAAGGTTTGGGTGAGTAGTTCCTCCGCGTGTGGCGGGGGGCAAGGGCCGTGGTTGCCCAAAGAGGTTTGGCCTAACATTTCAACTCGATCAGGCATTAGGCCCGAAGGCAGGGCCGGCTGACCGGTTTAACATCTTAAAAAACGTAGGAGGACTTGAACTACGATGACTGAACGTGCATTTGGGGACAATTCGGGTTTATCCGATGCCGCACCTGCTCGCGATTTGATGCGCATTGTGATTATCGTGCTGTCGATAATCGGTTTGTTTGTGGCCGGGTATCTGAGCTATGCCGAGATACTATCCGATCCTGCGATGATGACTTGTCCGGCGCACGACCGTACCGTCTTTGGCCTTGAGATCGACTGTGGGACCGTGAACCTAAGCCGATATGCTAAGGTTGGCCCGGTGCCGGTCGCCCTGCTGGGCTTGCTAGGATACATTGTGATTCTCTTCGTGGTGACCTTCGCGTATTGGCGGCGCTTCGCACGCGCACGGCTGCCCTCTCTCGCGCCGGTCTGGGACCTCATCGCGGAGTATGAGCATATGTTGTTCTTTGGGCTTACTCTATTTGGGTTTGCCTTCTCGATGTATCTGACCTGGGCGGAGGTGGTTAAGATCGAGAAGTTCTGCTCGTGGTGTATGACGTCGGCAGTTGTGATGGTCTTGCTCTTTGTGATCGCGCTGCTGCGCTTGGTGCGAAAGATGAACACAGATATTGCAGAGGCCGAGTACGAGGAGTAGATATTTATTGCGCCAAAAGAAAACCGGACGCTGTGCTGCGTCCGGTTTTTTGTTTAACCGATAGCTGCGGAATGTAGAACTAATCGTTACGATGGTGTTGCTGAAGGGTGCGCGAGATGATGTCTTCCAGCTCTTCTTCTTTGCGCTTGCGTGAGTCCTTGCGTGAGCGTCGGCGCGACCTGGTCGGTGTGTTTGTGTCGTTGCCTTCCATCGCGCGTTTGAGCGCAAATGCCATCGCGGTAGGGAGTTCCTCTTCCTCGAACTCGCTCTCGTCTTCCTCGAACTCTTCCATCTCTAGCGCCTTGATGCTGAGATCGATCTGGCGTTTGCGGCGGTCTACATTGATGACCTTCACCTGGACCTCGTCGCCAACCTTGACCACTTCCTCGGCAGCGCCGACATAACCGCTCGAAAGTTCGCTGACGTGGACCAAGCCGGGGCGCTCGGCCCCCAGGTCGATGAAGGCGCCGAATTTCTCGATGCGCGTCACACGGCCTGTGCGGACTTGACCGCGTGCGATTTCGTCCCAATCTACGGCGGTGGGTTCGACTCGGGTCAGGTCAACTTGATTGGTCTCGGTGTTAACCCTGCGTACCCATACCGTAACCTCATCGCCGACGGAAAGTGCATCGCTGGCGTTGTAGACTGGCTCTTTGCTTATCTGGGAGATGTGCAGGCGGCCAACGGTCCCTACCCCCACATCGACAAGAGCGCCAGCCAGCTGTATGCCGGTCACTTTGCCGTGCAGCTTCATTTTAGGTTCTAGTTCTTCAATGCTTGTTGGGGTGGCTACGTTTTCTGTTTGGCCGTTCACGTTTCCCGGCTCCTTCATATGAGGTGTTATTTCGTAAAAATGTTTGTGAGCGCGCGGGATTATACCCGTCCACATGCAGTGTGTCAACCGTCCTGATTCGTTTGGGCATAAATCCGTCGGGGCGATGCCCCACCCCGCACGCCCCATGATTGCCACAGCCCCCAGGCAGATTGATATCTTGCGCTGCGCCCAATTTGCTTGTGTTTTCGCTGTGCACGAGAAGTCTGGCTTGACAATATCCCGTCTCGGCAGTAAAATGTTTACGAATGAACGTTCGTTCATATTGCGGAGGCAACATGGCACCGAACAGAGCAAGCAAGTCTTTGTCCCGCCGCGACATTATTATCGACGTGGCGGGCGACCTCTTCCGGCAGCAAGGTTACAACGCTACCAGTATGCGCCAGATCGCGGAGGCCGCCGGCTATGGTAAGGCAGTCGCCGGGCTATATAACCACTTCGAGAACAAAGAGGCAATCTTCATCGCCTTGCTGGATCGGAGTGCGCCATACGATGAAATATTTTTGGCGTTAGAGAGCATTGAAGGAGATACTGCCGAGGCCTTCCTGCACGATATGCTATCTATCGTGGTGCCCATAATCTACCGTCGGCTCGACTTCTTGCGCCTGGTGCTCATCGATATGCAAGAGCGTGAAGGACAAACGCTTGCCCGTTTTTTGGTTACCGTCATACCCAAAACCTTGAACCTATTGCAGCATCTACTGACCTTTCCGGAAATCCGCGACGATCTTTCACCGTCGCTTGTGGTGCGCACACTCGTTAGTGTAATCGTTGGTTGTCTCTTCACCGAGATGATGTCTCATACCACCATGATGGACAACCTGCCCTTCTCGCCCATCGTCGGCGAGGCGTGGCTTGATGGTCTGGTTTCGATATTGCTACATGGGCTAACAACTAAAGCGGAGATCGAATGATGCCTGTCACAACACGGACCTATGGACAGCATACAGAGAGTAAAATGAACAGATACGGCCAAACAAACCGCTTGCCCGGCCCCGTGCCTGCCGTGGAGGTGAAGGACCTACACAAATCTTTCGGCACGGTTCGGGCGCTGCAAGGCCTCTCGCTGAATGTGCCATCCGGCATCACATATGGGCTGCTTGGTCCTAACGGCGCCGGCAAAACTACGCTTATCCGCGCAATGATCGGGCTGGTCTACGCCGATAGCGGCACCGTGCGCTTGCTGGGCGTGCTGATGCCGAACAAGGCGGTCCTTGCACAGGTCGGTTACATGACACAGGCGGCGGCGCTTTATGAGGAACTCTCGGTGCGCCAGAACGTCGCCTTCTTTGCCGCGATGACCGGCGTGCATGACAGCGCGGCCATTGACGCGGCGATCGCATTGGTCGACTTGAGCGCGCGTGCCAAGAGCCAGATAAGCACGCTCAGCGGCGGCATGAAGCAGCGTGCTTCGCTGGCTTGTGCGTTGGCGCACAGACCGCGCCTCCTCTTCCTTGATGAACCAACCGTGGGCGTAGACCCGCAGCTCCGTGCGCAGTTCTGGGCGCACTTCAGGCATTTGAACGCGATGGGTGTGACTATTGTTGTATCGAGCCATGTCATGGACGAGGCCGCGCGCTGCGATCGTTTAGGTTTCCTCCGCAACGGGCAGCTATTGGCCGAGGGCAACGCGGCAGAGCTGCGGGCACGCGCCGGGACTGACACACTCGAAGATGCGTTTTTGCATTTTGCCGGGGTGTAATCAACTGTCTTGGTCAGGGCTTAAGGCCTGAGATTTGAACCGGCAGGCTGGGCCGTTACGAGAATGGAGGTGTCATGAACGTTAGACGTACGCTCACTTTGGCTGCCCGTGTTATCGCGCAGATGCTGCGTGACCGGCGCACCCTTGCTCTGATCTTGGTCGTACCGTTGATAGTGCTCACGATTGCCGGGCTTCTGATCCGCAGCGCCACCGGTGATGTTGTAGTCGGTGTGGTCAACCGGGACGAGGGGACCAATGTGCTTGTTAGCAGAGTCAACATCGGTGATACCATCGTCGAGAAGCTCGCGGCGATGGACGGTCTGGTTGTCTTGAGCAGTGTTCATGATGCAGATACCGCCGCCGATGCGCTGGATACCGGCAAAGTCGATGCGGTTGTGACTTTTGGCCCGACCTTCTCTGCCGATATGCGCGAGAACGGCTTCCTCACTCTTGACGTCATATTGGAAGGCTCCGACCCCATGACCAGTATGCGCGCCGAGGGGATGCTCATGCGCGCCAGCATCGAGGCGATGGCCGGCATCGCACAACTGGGCTTTGGGGGTGGCGTGCCGGCACGCGAGGATGGTAAGCTGCCGGTTCAGATCGAAGCGACTTACCGCTATGGCGGCCCGGAGTTCGACGCGCTGGACTATATCGCACCGGCTTTCATCGCTATGTTTGTTTTCTTGTTCGTGTTCATTCTCACCAGCGTGTCTTTTCTGCGCGAGCGCTCGGCTGGCACGCTTGAGCGCCTGAAGGCAAGCCCTGTGACGCGCGTCGAAATCATGATGGGCTATATGTTGGGCTTCACAGTATTTGCGTTGGTGCAGTCGCTCACCATCTTGCTATACACGGTGTTCGTACTTAGCGTTCACTACCACGGCAGCCTGTTGGTGATATTCGCCGTCGAATTGCTCCTCACCCTGGTCTCGGTGAATATGGGGATTTTCTTCTCGACCTTTGCAAGCAACGAGTTTCAGGTGGTGCAGTTCATCCCGTTGGTGGTGGTGACGCAAATCTTCCTCTCCGGTGCGCTGTGGGCGATAGAAGATATGCCGGGCTGGTTGCGCCCCATCTCTTGGCTGATGCCGCTGACTTATGCGAACCGTGCGTTGCGTGATGTGATGATAAAAGGCTTTGGGTTGGGGGATGTCTGGGCTTTCTTGGTCGTGCTGGCAGGGTTGGCTGCGTTGATGATCGTTTTGGGTGCCTCGACGATCGGTCGGCAAACCGCGTAATGCGTGCCAAAGCCGGATAATCGTGTTAACCTTGTGCATGTATCCCTTATCATCCTTTAAGGAGACATGCTATGCCGGCCAAAGCTAAAGTTGTCCACTACACCGATATCCCGGCGCAAACCTTCGGGGATGCTGCGCCCGGTACTACGATGCGCTGGCTCATCGATGAGGCCCACGACGGCGCGCCAAACTATGCGCTGCGCCTGGTCGAGGTCGCGCCGGGGGGCCATACCCCGCGCCACCAACACCCCTGGGAGCACGAGAACTTTGTCGTCGAGGGGGTTGGGCGGGTGCTCATCGGCAGCCGGTGGCATGATCTTGCCGCCGGTAGTGTCGTGCTGGTGCCGCCCGGTGTGGAGCACACGTATGAGAACACCGGCGATGTACCTTTTAAGGTCTTGTGTGGCATCCCTGTCGCCAGCAAACTGCCGAAGACCGAAACTCCGTAACAATCGCTGCCATCATCAAATTAAATAGGAAGACGCAAATGCTTAAAACTCACAACTGTGGCGAACTCCGCGCTGAACACGCCGACGAGACCGTCACCCTGGCCGGTTGGGTCAACCGGCGGCGCGACCACGGCAGCCTGGTCTTCATCGACTTGCGCGACCGTTGGGGGCTGGTGCAGGTTGTCGCAGACCCGGCACGGTCGCCCGAAGCACACGCCATCGCCGAGCAGGTGCGCGGCGAATATGTCTTGCAGATAACCGGCACCGTGCATCGGCGCCCCGACGCGATGGTCAACCCCGATATGCCCACCGGCGCGGTCGAGGTATACGCGAGCACGATTAGAATCCTCAATGCGGCCAAAACCCCGCCCTTCTACATATACGGTGACGAGAAGGTAGACGAGGCGTTGCGGATGCGCTATCGCTACCTTGATCTGCGCCGCCAGAGGATGCAGCGCAACCTTGTTTTGCGCCACGAGGTGGTGCGGTATATCCGCAACTATCTCTCCGAGCGCAGCTTTGTCGAGATTGAAACCCCCATCTTGTTTAAGACCACGCCCGAAGGCGCGCGCGACTACCTCGTGCCGAGCCGCGTGCATCCCGGCAAGTTCTACGCGCTGCCCCAAAGCCCCCAACAGCTTAAGCAGATGCTCATGGTGGCCGGGTACGAGCGTTATTTCCAGATCGCGCGTTGCTTCCGGGACGAGGATCAACGCGGCGACCGCCAGCCCGAATTCACCCAGCTCGATTTGGAGATGAGCTTTGTCGAGCGCGAGGACGTCATGCGTCTGACCGAGGCGCTCTTCACCGGCATCGTTGAAGATGTCAGCGATCGACAGCTTGTCACCAAACCGTTTAACCGCCTCACCTACCAAGAGGCGATGGCGCGCTTTG
>CAZJBO010000112.1:0-7815 GCA_964544075.1 uncultured Anaerolineae bacterium | reverse complement strand
ATCTTCGATCACCTGGTGCGCATCGCCAAAGAAGGCTATAAGCCGGGCCGCAAGAAGCTCGATGCCGTAAAATCCTTCGTGGATGGGTGGTATGACGGGGTGCTGGGCGGCATCTATAACGGCGATCTTCGCCGCTTGCAGAGCGACGAGAAGCTAATCCGCTCGGCCTACCTCTTCTACTTCAGCGAAGTGAGCAGAGCCGAGAAGTCAGACGACCTGCCCGAAGCCGACGACCTTACCGAAGACTGAGCTTTTATCTACCATAGCAACTTAGTAAAAAGGAACACATCATGTCAATCATTGCCAAGTATTCCGAACAATTCTTGCCTAAATACAGCAACTACCCCCAGGGGCACTATGTCAATCTGTTGTTGGTGCGCCAGATCGAATCCGAGGCCATCTTCCGCACCGAGGGGAGCGGCGAGCCGCTTAGCAAAGAGTTTGTCCACGCCGGGGCCGGCGTGGATGACGATACGGTCATTCAGCGCGTTGTCATCAGCAAGCGCAAGCAAACCGCCGTCGAACGTCGCACCGGACGCGAGCTGCTGCGTAAGCATGGCTTGCTATTCGCTAAAGATAAAAAGAGTGGCATTTGCGCGCTCAACCGCAACACGCCATGTGAACGCTGTGTAGACTGCATGATCTACGGTTACGCCGCCGGTGGTGGCGGTGCGCAGAAGTCACGTGTTATCACCGACGACGCCTTTAGCCTGCACCCGGCGGCCACCGTGACCGACCATAAGCAGTTCAACGCGCTCTATGACAACAGCACCATGCGCGATCCCGAAACCGGCAAGGCTTCCGCGAGCATCGGCACCGATGAATACGTCAAGCCGGAGACGATCTTCCTGGACATCGAAACCCTCAAAGATTTGACCGCCGACGAGTTCCGATACGTGCTGGGCAATGTGCTGCGCTCGACACGCTATGGCGCCATCTCGTCGCGCATCGGCAAGGTCAAGAACATCGTCGCCGGGGTGATCTTCAGCGATTGCGAAATCTTCAGCAACCTGGAGCTTACCCAACAGGTCTATGACCGGCTGCGCGGCGATGTGACAGAGCCGTCCTTCCCGCTGCGGTCCGAACAGGTTGTCGCTGCGGTTCGAGAAGTCGCAAGCACGCTCGGTGCACAGGTGCCGGGCCGATTGATCGCGCTCCCGCCGGACGAAGTAACCGCGCTGTTGGACGAGGTGGGCGCATTGTATCAGGACGAAGCAGCAGTGAAGGCCGTATTGGAGTCGGCTACCGGCATGTATGGTCCGCAAGGATAAGGAGTGCCTCATGCACATCTATCGCTGCGAACTCGCGCTGCTGGAGGCTACTTTCTTCAGCAGCCGCGAGATCAGCAATACGTATCAAACCGCGCCGCTGCTGGGCAACATCGCGCTGGCCTATGCCTTTGGCTTCTGCCGGTCGGACTACTTCAACGATGGGACGATCTACTATAAAGAGCATCTGGGCAGCTTGAACGCGCGCAACATCTACGTGACGCCGGGTACTATACAGGGGCGGGCGCGCTTCATCATGCGTCAGTTCAACGCCCAGGCTGATGCTTATTGGTCGGCTTTTGCCAACAATGTGATAGTCACCCGCCCCGATGGGACCTGGGCCGAGAAGCGCGGGCCGGGGTGGTATATCATCAGAAGCGCCGGCGACAAGGGCAAAAAAGTTAACGTAGAAAATCGGCCCCAACATGGGCGAATGCGTATGCTGGCGGTCGGCAACCGAGCGGTGTGCTTTGTGCTGAGCCAGGCGCCTTTGGCGCTGCCGCGCTACATCCGGCTGGGCAAGTTCATGAGCAAGGCGCGCGTGACGGTGCGTGAGGTGAAGGCCCAGCCGGTCGAGGAGACCAACGTTCTCACCCGATGGCTGCTGAACCCTGCCGATCTGCCGTCCGACCTGCACTTGGGCGCGTTCGACCTTATCAGCGTGCCTCCCGCGCCTCTGATCCGCAACGCGCTGGTCAGCGGGCGTTTCTATAAGCTCTCGAAGGAAGATGGTCTGCTGCCGGTGGGGATGCGCTTCAACGTGGAGGACCTACCGTGACCATGATACACCTGGAAGCCGGGTTCGAGAAGGTCGCGGCAGCATCACCTTTCCCCAGCCTCGACCCACTACCACTCTATCATCAGGTGCGTACCCTTGAGGCGCTGCGTCGGCACGACTTGGTGGTCAACACCTACGATACCGGGACCGGAAAGACGCGCGCCAGCTTGCTTTATCTCTTCGACCTGGACCAGGCTAACAAGCAAAGAAAAGGCCGGCCCAAGCGAAACGTCTTGTTCATCGCGCCCACCAACGCGCTTCTGGCACAGCATCAGGAAGACATCAAAGACTTTGTGCAGGATAACGACCTGGATTTCCGTGTGCTGCGGGTGACGGCGCCAGATATAAGCGATCTAGATAGCGGACTGCGCGCGGGCGAGACACTCCAGCGGTTCATCCAAAATCCGCTGGAGTTTGACCCCCACGCTATCCGAAACAAACCCATCATCGTCGTGGTTAACCCCGACATCTACTACTATGCGATGTACTTTCGCTATGGTGCGCACGACCGGCGCAATGTGTTTGCCCAATTCCTAGAACGGTTTAGCTACATCGTCATCGACGAGTTCCACTACTACGACAGCAAGCAGCTGGCGAACTTCTTGTTCTTCTTCGCGCTGTTCGACGTATACGGGTACTTCGGGACGGAGGGGAACAAAATTTGCTTGCTCTCTGCTACCCCGGCAGAGAAGGTGCAGAAGTACCTGGCGCGCTTGTTCGGGGCGGAAGGCGAGCGTTGGGCCATCGTATCGAAAGAGAACGAAGCGCCGGAAAGCGCCACGTTGGATACCATCCCCACGCTGGCCCCGCTTGATCTGACCATCCTTAACGATGAGCTGCAGAGCTGGGTCTCTGCTCATCTGGACGACTTGCAGCGTTGGGTGCTGGAGGAAGGCTTGGACGGCGCAGTGATTAGCAGCGCACTGTGGCGGGTGAACGCAGCATACGGCGTTTTGCGCGCGGTGTTCTCCGAGACCCGTATGGGCCGCATCACCGGGCCGGAGAAAGCCGAAAAGCGCCTTGCGGCCACCGGACGCGATTTGATCCTCGCGTCACCGACGGTGGACATCGGCTATAACTTCAAAAAGCTCGGCAAGGCGCGGCAAAACGTGGACTTCTTGGTCTGTGACGCGCGCTTCAGCGATGGGCTGCGCCAGCGCATCGGACGCGCCGGGCGTGTGCTTGGTAAGGAGATAACCGACCGGCCCAGCTTTGCAATCGCGCTGCTCTCAGATGATGCAGCGGCGGCCTTCACCGAATATGACGGACAGACCATGAGCCGTGCTGCGTTCAAGGCCATCGTCAAGAGCCTGGAACCCAAACGGGTGCTGCCGGAGAAGCACAGCCTCTATGCTTACATACGCTCCCATGCCATCACCGAGAGCTTCTGGCCGATCTATCAGCTCGGCGCGATGACCTCGGACGACGACCGCGCGACGCTGGACCAGCTCTATACGCGCGTGCTTGAGGTCTTCGCGCCCAACAGCCGACGCAGCAAGAAGGGATTAGAAGGTCGCTTTAGGGCACATGTGCACAGGGAGGAATGGCTGGCGGCGGCCAAGAAGAATCCCCGCACGCCGCCGCCATACACCGCCCAACGCATCGCCGATTGGTCGGCATGGCTGTTCCCTGAAGATGGCTTCCCTGAAGCTGCGGGGCTGAAAGAGGCGGTCAACACTGTCTGGGGCCGCCGGTCGCAGCGGGATGAGCTAATCGCCTTCGTGGAGGGCCAGGTGGCCTTAACACGGGCGCTGTTTAGCTTCCGCGATTCCTTCCAGGGGCCGAAGGCTGCGGTATATGACCCAAAGCATATGCACTCTAGCGAAGATGTGAGCCAGTATGATCTGTTTCACCTGCTCAGCAACTATCACCTCGATGTGTTGGACAAAGCCGCGTTTCGAAATGTCACCGGGGTTGACTTGAAGGCGAACTTCTATGTGAGGCTAAAGAGCCGACGTGAAGGCAAGGATAAACAGAGCGTGACCTTTGTGTATGACGTGCCGATGGAACGCGACGAGTTCGAAGGACGCTTCTGTTGTGGAGAGGTTGTGGCGTTGAGCGGCTTGCGTTTGGTGATGAAGGAATACGGCGGGAATAGAGTGCAGACGGCAACGGATGTATCGCGTGCGCTGGAAGATCAGCATATTCCCATCCTGCTGACCACAGAGATGGACCGGGGCATGGTGATCTCAAAGCTGCGCGGCACGAACCTCTGGGGACAGCTGCTGGTTGTGAACTTTGCCGATGGGCGTGAGCGTGAATATCGGGCCTTTATGGGCACGGCAGCCTTCCATGCCCAGGCCGAGCTGTACTTTTACTTCAAGGCGCGAGAACGGATGAAGGCCTTGCAACAGGCCGATGCGTTTATTGTCTAAAGGAAAAAAGAAATGCCCGACGCTAACAGCTTGCTTTATGCAACCGTGGTGAGGATGATCGCGCAGCACAGTGGACGTATCGCCGCGACGCACGGACACCAGGCACACGGGGCCTTCTTGGACATCATACGCGCAAATGCGCCGGAGCTGGCGGCGAAGCTGCATAATAACAGCCTTCCATACAAGCCCTTCACAGTATCACCGCTGCAAGGGCTGGAGCCGGCCCAAGATGGCTATGCACAAGTCGGCGCCGGGCAAGAGCTGTGGCTGCGCTTCTCGCTGCTCGATGCGGCGTTGTTTGCACCGCTGGCAGCGCACTTCTTGAAGGGCGGGGCCAGGTCTACCCTGCGGATCGGAGGCGTGCGCTTCGAGATCACCGAGGTGCTCAGCTCGCCCGGCGCACATCCGCGCGCCGGTTATGCTGTCATGGGCGATCTTTTGGCGCGCTGGCGCGCACACCCCGACCCGCTCCCTAAGGAGGTGACCTTACACTTCCTCTCGCCGACCGCGATCCGTGTGGGCAAGTGGCCCAACGGTAACAAACGCTTCTTGCTCTGGCCCGACCCGGAGCGGGTGTGGTATGGGCTGCGCCGCTTTTGGGGCAAGTATGGCGGGGATGACCCCGGCAAGCCCTATAACGAGTGGGTGGAGAAGCATGTGAGCGTCAGCGAGTACCGCTTGCAGACGCGCATGTTGCAGTATCCCAAACATGCCCAGGTGGGCTTTGTCGGTCATGCGACCTTCCGGGCAGAGAGCCGCGACCGCGAGGCGATGGCCCTTTGGCACGCGCTGGCCGACTTTGCTTTCTATGCCGGGGTGGGCAACCAGAAGACTATGGGTATGGGACAGACCGCCTGTGAGCGGCAGCGGTGAGCGTGATGACGCGCCTAGACTTGGAGCTGCCGGATTATCTGCCGATCTCTTACCTCAACCAGTTTCTATATTGCCGACGCCGCTTCTGGCTGATGTATGTGCACGCCGAGATGTTGGTCAATGCGCCGGTGCTGGAGGGCATCTTGCGGCACGAGCGGGCCGACGATGCCGGTGTGGGTTGGGAGGGCGATAGGCAGGTGTGGCGGCGCGTGTATGTCTGGTCGGATGCGCTGCAGGTATCGGGGCTGGCCGATTTTGTCGAGGCACGGGATGATGTGTTGATGCCTGTGGAGCATAAGCGCGGTCGGATGGGGAAGTGGGTCAACGATGAGGTGCAGCTCTGCGCACAGGCTATGTGCCTTGAAGAGCGCACGGGACGTCCGGTGCCGGCTGGTGAGGTGTTCTATTGGGGGTCGAGGCGGCGTGTGCATGTGGAGCTTACGGCGGAGCTGCGCGCGAAGACTGCGCAAACTGCCGAGGCAGCCTTCGCGTTGCTGGCGGAGGGTCTTATGCCCGACCCGATTGAGCAGCTCCGGAAGTGTCACGATTGTAGTCTTGCGCCGATCTGTCTGCCGCAAGAGGTTTTGATGTTGCGCCGACAAGGGGATGGTTGATATGACGACCTTGTATTTGACCGAGCGTGGCTCGTTGGTTAAGAAGGACGGGGATACTTTGGTGATCCATGTGCCGGGCGATGAGAAGCGCGGTGTAGTAAAGCGCAAGGTGCGCTTGCCGCTGCTCAAGGTTACGCAGGTGGTGGTGATGACCGAGAGCACGCTAACGTCGCCGGCGCTGAACGCGCTGCTCGACCAGGGTACGGAGGTATGCTTTCTGACGCCTTATGGCCGCTTCAGGGGGCGGATGGCGCCGGCGGAGGGGAAGAATAGCTTGTTGCGCTTGGCACAGTTCCGGGCGCACGAGGACCCGGTGCAATCTCTGGTGCTGGCGCGCGTGTTTGTGCGGGGGAAGCTGTCGAATATGCGTACGATGCTGCTGCGCGCCAACCGTAAGCGTAAGGATGATGATATCAAGGCGGCTGCGGAGAGCTTGCGTAATATCATTAAGCAGGTGGATGCGATCGATTGTGCCGCCGCTGCCCCGCCACCCGATCCGCAGCGCCCACAAGCAGAGACTGCTAAGGGAAGCCTTTTAGGGCTGGAGGGTGCGGGTGCGGCGGCATACTTTGGTGTGTTTGGGCGTTTGCTGAAGGGGGATTGGCAGTTCGAGAAGCGCACGCGCCGTCCGCCAAAGGACCCGGTTAATGCCTTGTTGTCTTATGGGTATGTGCTGTTGATGAATGTGGTTGCGTCGGCGTGCCAGGTGGTGGGGTTTGACCCATATGTGTGTTTTCTACACTCGTCTCAATACGGGAAGCCGGCGCTGGCGTTGGATGTGATGGAAGAGTTCCGCACCCCGGTTGTAGATTCGGTGGTGACGACGCTGCTGAATAATGAGATGCTTAAGGTAAAGGATATTGAGGAGACTTTGGGCGCATACCGGCTGACAGATGACGGGCGGCGCACTTTCCTCACTCAGTTTGAGATGCGCTTGAACGCGGAGATTACGCACCCTACGTTTAAATACAAAGCGAACTATCGGCGTTGTATAGAACTGCAAGCTCGGCTGGTGGCGAAGCGCTTGATGGGAGAGATACCGGCTTATCGCCCGTTTGTAGTGCGATGAAACAAAACACGCTGTATGTCATTGCCTACGATATTCCAAATGATCGGCGGCGCACGAAGGTGCATAAGCTATTGTGTGGGTTTGGCAAGTGGACGCAATATAGCTTGTTTGAATGTTTTTTAACGCAGAAGGAGTGGTTGGCTTTGCATCATCGCATGGAGGCTTTATTGGACCCCAGCAAGGACAGTGTGCGGTTTTATCAGATGTGCGCGGCATGTGTAGCGAAGGTCGAGACTGTGGGGGCACCAAAGCCGAAGGAAGACGAGACTTTCATTATATGACTTTTTTTTTCGCCGTTGGCTTTGCGAGCGGTGAAGCAGCGGCGCGAGAGCCGGGGGGCGCTCGCGGTGATAAAAGGAGGTGTAATTTGCGTTCAGGGTTTGTGCGAGGGGTTTATGTGAAAATAGCGGGCGCTAAGTTGTCTTGGCGCACCGTGCCCACGAGATGGATAGTATTATCAAAGCGGGTGCTCGCATGATGTGCAAGGGTGGGGTGCAGGTGGAGATTATAGCGCTGTGTGTCTGTGGGTGTGGGATAAAGTGTTATGCTGAGGCGCCCTTTTGCACATGTAGGTGGGGTGTGGTACCCTACTGAATGTGAACTGTCTGAATCTATTGAATTCCGAACGCGGAATTGAAACACATCTGGCAGGAAGAATCAGCATAAGGATTACAGGTCTGAATCTATTGAATTCCGAACGCGGAATTGAAACCTATTAACGCCGTGCTTAAATTTTACGTTGTTTAGGTCTGAATCTATTGAATTCCGAACGCGGAATTGAAACGTGCCCTTCCCTTACCGGAACTAGCTTTGTGTGTTGTCTGAATCTATTGAATTC
>CAZJBO010000111.1:0-7853 GCA_964544075.1 uncultured Anaerolineae bacterium | reverse complement strand
GTGTTGGAAGGCGTGTAGGTGGGGCCGGGGGTGGGGGTATTGGAAGGCGTGTAGGTGAGGCTGGGGGTATAGGTAATGCTGGGGGTGTAGGTCTGGGTGGGGGTATTGGTCGGCGCCGGCGTGTTGGTGAAGCGCGGTGTATTAACCGGGTTGATCGGGCCATCGCAGAAGTTGTTGTAGTATATGCGGGTGTTATTGTAATCCCACTGTGCCGCACCCTTTCGGGTCAGGGAGCGCGCATAGCCGTCGAAGTCTACCCACATGTTAACGGTCTCGCCAGGGCTGATGATCGGGCTGACCAACCAGCCAGCGGTGATGGCGGCGCCACTGCCCGGTTGTCCGGCATCGGTGACGACCTGTTGGGGTCTGCCCTGAGAGTCATAGGTAAGGGTGCCGGTGATGTTCGGGTCGGGGTCAAAGACCACGACCGCCGTTGGGTCGAAGGCTGATGGCCCTCCGAATGCAATGAAGTCAAGCTCCATCCCCCTGAAGCGTGGTATCCAGCGGAAGCTAATGCGCTCGATGCGGATGGGGGTATTGCCCTCGTTGGTGATCTGGAAGCGCACAACGGCGTTGTTATAGAAACGCGCCGGCGTCATGCTGTAGTAGCCACAGACCACTTCGGGGGTATTGGTGGGAGTGTTGGTTGGGTCGGGCGGCAGCGGGACGTTTACGGTCAGGGTACAGTTTGTGCCGATATCATCGGTGAAGTAGAAGGTGGTGTCGTTGAAGTCCCAGGGATGATAGTAGTCTTGCATCCGGGTTGGCCCGTTGAGGAACTCGACGCCCCATGTTGTGGGCAGCGAGCTTGGCCCGCCGCCGGCCACCATGCGGTTTGCCCCGTCGTCCCATGTGCCTTCGGGTGTGCCGATAAAAGCGGCGTCACCGGCTTTGGTGGGCGGGGATTGGTCGTTGCCGTTCCAGTGTGATTGTCCGTTCATGAGCATCCGGTTTGTATACATGGTGGGGTATACAACGCTGCCCTTCCAGCGGAGGTCTACGGCTTCGAGCCAGAATGCGGCTTCGTTATCGTTCTTGAACTGGACGTTGACCATCCTGCCGCTTATGCTGACCTGGTCGCTGAGGTGGAAGGAGAGCAGATCGCATCTGGCGACCGGGGTAGCGGTGCCGGTGGCGGTGCCGGTGGCGGTGGGGGATGGGGTATAGGTCTCGGATGGGGTATAGGTCTCAGATGGGGTGTAGGTGGCGGTGTTGGGAGGGGTGCTGGTAGGGGTGTTGGTGGGTTTGGCGAGCATGGGCGGCACGCCGAGCACGCGCGAGGCACGGAAGGACTCGTTAATCATAGTGCGGGTGGCGCGCAGCCGGACGTATTCGGTAAGGCCCAGCGGTGTGATGAGCTGGTGGTTGAAGGTGATTACGATGCTGACAGCCTGACCGGGGCCGCCGGGGTCTTCCTGGTTCTTGCCGGTAAAGCTGCTGTTGAGTCCGGGGCTGCCGGGCGGGTCGTCGTCTTTGATGCTGCACTCCATACGTGCGGGGTCGTCGGGGAATTCGTTGTTAAGGCCGCGCAGCCAATAGCGCCCGCTGGGGTCATCGGTATTGTGGATCTTCGGGCGGCCTGAGCAGACGGTGATGTTGAACCAGCCGGGTTCGTAGCGGTGGCGCATCTCACGCGGGCCATTGTTATTACCCCAGGGTCCGGAACCCGGCCCCCAGTCTTCGGAGCGGTCCAGAAGGTTGCCCTCTCTGGAGTTGTCGATGCTGAGGCCGGGCGCGCCGCGCTGCCCTTCGCGCTCGATCTCCCAGAGGCGGGTATAGTCGGCGACCATGCCCTGGTGTGCCAGCTCGTTGGGGTCGCATTCGAATCCATCGCCCCAGAACTTGTTGAACTGGAGTTCTGCGACGTTGGCGGGATGGCTGGGTATCTCGCCGCAGCTCAGGGCGGTGCCGGAGCCATCGCCGCGTTGGGCAGGATGTATCCAGGTTGGGCAAGTCTCGCAAAGGCCGGTGATGGCGTAACGCGCGGCGGTGCGGGCGGCGTTTTGCAAGACGATCCATGCCTGGAAGATGCGTGCGAATTCGACGATGCCGAAAATCAACATCACGACGATGGGAAGGGTGAGGGCAAACTCGACAAGGGTTTGCCCGCTGCTTCGGGGCTTGTTTGATCTTTTTAGGGTCATGCTCTTGTTCCCTGCTGCTAAACTAAGTAATAGCGTCTCTCTACGCGGGCTAGCGGGTCACGCGGGTGAACATCCGGCTTGCGATCTCGGCGAAGATGGGTTCGAGGTTGTTCGGGTCGGGGGCGAAGAAGTAGTTGCCGCAAGATGGGTCTTTCCAGTTATTGCTTTGGCCGTTTGCGCGTTTGTTATATTCAACGATATCGCCATGTGGCGTGTTTTCGCATTCGCTAATGCTGGCGGGGTTCACGTTGTTATGCGTATCCACGGTACCGTCGGCGTGCACGATGTGTTCTGGGTCACCGCTGCCGTCGCGTATCCCGTTATCGCCCACGTCGGCGATGTAGCGCAGAAGGGCTTCACCGTGCCAGGGGTGGTTGGGTGCCTGTCCGAGCGGTGGCTGGCCGTCGATGAGTTCGGTGCCCAGCCCGATGGTGAACATGGCAATGAAGTTACCGGTATCGGCGAGGCCGGCGTCGTCGGCTTTGTCGCGCGCATAGTCGTCGGCGTCGTAGAGTTCGATGCCGTTGGGCACATCGTCTTCATCAAGGACGTGGCGGGTATAGGCGCTGACGTCGCGGCAGAGCGGGCTTGCGGTGCCGGGGTCGGTGTCGTTGCTGCGTGGGGGATAGTTCCGGGTATCGACGAAGCTGAGGATGGTGCTTAGGGGGCAGAAGCCGTCGGGATAGTTCGAGGCTACTGAGGGGTACACGGTGGTGGCGTTGGCGCCACCATCGGTGAGGAGGACCATGACCCAGACGGCGGCAGGGTTCTTCCAGCGGCCTTCGGCACCACCGGCGAGCACGTGGTTGGCGGTTTCGATGCCGCCGCCGAGGTTGGTGTTGCCACATGGTGCCCAGACGCGGCAATCTTCATTGTTGCCGTTGTTGCAGCTATAGAACTTTGTCATCCTCCCGTTGGCGGCGTCATCATTGGCGAACCAGCATTGGTTCCATTTATAGGCGGTGAAGAAATCTGTGCCGATAGAGGCGTTGTTGACATAGACGCCGATGCCCCGCCGCTGCGTGTTGCTGTGTGCGGGGTCGCCTTTGATGACCTCGGCGGCCACGATCTCGTCGGAGATCATGGGATAGCCTGTCCAACGCTGGCTTTCAGGGTAGCCGTTTGCCTCGGTGTTCTTGCAGCCGAGCTGTGGGAAGAAGGGGTTGTCATATTCGCAGTCGGGGTAGCGGGGCAGGGCATAGCGGTCGAAGGTGATGATGGCGACCCGGTCGCCGCGCACGAAGTCGAGCTTCTTGATAAAGTTGGCGGCGGCTTCGCGCACCTCGTAGAAGGGATGACAGACTAGGTCGTCGAAATAGCCATCACCGTTGGGGTCGTTGCAATAATAACCCCATTTCTCGTCTCTGACGTTCCCGCCGGCCCGGAAGCTATCGGGGATGCCGACTTTGTCATTGCGGTCTGGCGGTGGGAATTCATCGTTATAGCGGTCGCTTAGGTCGGCCTCGGTGAAGCCGGCATAATCGTTGCCGTTACAGTCCAAGCCATCAAAGCAGGTCAACTCAGACATCGACTCGGATGTATCGAGCACGAGCGCCAGGTCTACGACGGCGGTTTCGCCGACGGCGGAGGCTTCGAGGCGCACGGTCTTCCAGCCGATGAGCTGTAAGAAGGTGGTGGGGGAGTCGATCTGCGCGGTGACGCGCACGAGCTTACGGGGCAGCTGGGTAGTATCGATCATGAGCTTGCACTTATCGGGGTCGTTGGGGTTGGGGCCGTTGGGGTCGCATTTGACCTGGCAGAGTTCGGGGTCGGGGGTATCGGCAGGGAAGTTCTCGCAAGTTTCGACGAAGATTTGGCTGACATCCTCGACGCCGATGCCGTGCAGCTGGATGAATTGGTAAGCTGCTGTGACCAGGTTCATATAGTCGCTGTCTTCGCGGATCTGGCCGGCGGCGGCGATGGCGGCGGCGTCTACAGCGCGGCGCAGCGTGCTGTAGCGCACAAAGAGCAATGCGATATCGGTGACCAAGCCGACGAAGGCGATCAACATGATAAGCGCGATGGCAAGCATGACGACGGACTGCCCTAGCTGGCTGTGCCGTCCGACACGTCGGGTGAGGATTTGTTTAAATCGTTTCATCATCTTAGCCTCCCTGCATTAGGGTTTTGGTGTCGGGGTTGGTTCGGCTGCCGACACCGGGAACATAACCCAAACGTAGATTTGGGTAGGATTGCTTATTGAGCTAAAGAAGGGCAGCCCCAACATCTGCTCGTGTGTCCAGAAGACTTCGACAAGGACTATCCCGCCGGAAAGCCCGTGTCCATCTATGTTGGCAAGGCGGGCTTCGATCTCGCCGGGGTCCCAGTTCGAACCCCAACAGCCGTCGTCTTCGCGCCAGCGGTCGCCGCTTGGCTTGACGGTGTTGGCGCAGAATCTACCCGTCACGGGGTCACATTGGCCGCAGAACTTTTTGGGGTCGCTGGAATAGTCCGCCGGTGTGCAGTCGCTATCGCCGACCCCGCTGAGGGTAAAGCCGAGGTGGTCGATGGTTTTTAGGGGGTCGGAGTCGGGCCAGCACTGATTGCGTTCGAGCGGCAAGCGCCCGCCGGCGATGGGGAACGATGGGGGGATGCGGGTGAATTCCCACGTTATGGCCGGCTCGCCGGAGCGGGGTTGATATTCAGGGTAGTCGGTCGGGCCGTAGGGCGGGACGTAGGAGAAGACCGACACGACAACTTCGTCATGTTCCCAATCGAACTTGAGGGGTGAGAGGTTGGAGATCACGCGGCAGGCGACGCCGTCGAAATAGCGGAGGGGTGCTTCTCTAAATAAAACCAGTTCGGCTTTGACGTCGGGGTCGGCGTTAGGGTCGGCAAGGTAGTTATCGACGGCGGTGTAGTAGTCTTGGATTTCGGGGCGTTGGTTCTTGAGGTAATCGGGACAATCGGCGAAGGTGGAGCCGGAGTAGGGGCAGCAATCATGTTGGTAAGGGTTGTTCGAAAGGTCGAGCTGCCATTGCGAGATCGGGTCATCGGTTGCGCCATAGCGCCCGGCCTCACGGCTGGCGTCGAGCAAGATGAGGTAGCTGTTGGCATACCAACCGATTTCTATCATCCCAAAGAGCAACAGAAGCAGGATGGGGAGCGTTAGTGTAAGCTCAACCAGGCTTTGCCCACGTCGGCTGCGTCCGTTGAGCGTAGCGCGGAAGCGCTGTGTTTTTCTATTAATATTGTGTAGCTTATCACTCATGGTTCGTCCTTAGCACAACGTAGCATTTTTAGACAACGTTACCTTTCACTAACTAGGATACCACAAGCTGACAAAAGGGTCTTTTGAAAGTGTAAGGACAAAGTAAGAAATTGTAACTACCTAGACTCCGGCCCCGCCGGTGCCTGCCCCCATCGAAGTTTGCGCGGGCTTCGCTGGGCGTGCTATAATCCCCGCCGCTTTGTATACGCCAACGATTGCACTTTAGGTGCTTCATGTTTTTCTCTTAAGGAGCCGACTTCAGTGGAAGCAGTCTTAAACATTATCCAGATCATGGTTTCGGTTGCATTGATCGTCGTCATCATAATGCAGAGCAAAGGCGGCGGGCTGGGCAATATGTTCGGCGGCGGCGACGCACCCAGCATCACCAAAACGCGCCGGGGCCTGGAAAAGACTCTGTTCAACATCACGGTTGGCTTATCGGTATCTTTCTTAGCCATCGCCATCATCACAGTGCTCTTCTTTGGTTGACGCACAATTCACATACCCTTTGCATCAAACTCTCTCCACAGCCGCAACTGTGCGGGCTGTTTAGGTAAAGGCAAAAACGTATCGCATGTCTCGTGATAAGCGCTGGCAATGGGTGGTGCTCTTGGCGAGCGTTGCACTTCTCGTGGTGACGATCATCACACGCGGCCCCGCCGAAGAAGCCCCGCTCCCCCTCCCCACACCAAGCCCCTCTCCTGCCCCAGAAGCACGGCAAGGCCCGGCCTTCTTCACCGAAGCGCTGGTGGGGGAAGTGCACAAGCTCAACCCCATCTTGGCCGCGCTCAACCCGGTCGATCGTGACATCAGCGCGCTTATCTTCGAGGGCCTGACCACCACCGACGCACACGGCCAGGTCATCCCAGCGTTGGCCGAGCGTTGGTCTACCGCGCGCGACGCAACCGTGTTCACCTTCTACCTACGCCAAGATGTGCTCTGGCAAGACGGCGTGCCCTTCGATAGCGCCGACGTAGACTTCACACTCGGACTGCTGCGCACCCCCGGCTTTGGCGACGGCGTGCCCGGCCTTGCGCAACGCGCCGCGTTCTGGCGCACGGTCGAGGTCGAAGCGCTGGACGACCATACACTGCGCTTCCGCCTGACCCAACCGCTCGCATCCTTCCCAGACTTCTTGCGCTTGGGCATCCTCCCCAAACACATCCTCGGCAACGTGCCGCCCGACGCTCTGCTAACCCACCCCTTTAACCTCTCCCCGATCGGCACCGGGCCATACCAGCTCGAACACTTGCGGGTTGACGGCGAACGCATCGCAGCGGTACAGCTGCGCCGCGCGCCGGTCTATGCCGCGCGCAAAGATGCCCACACCTATCAGATGGAACGCATCGGCTTTGCCCTCTACGAGAACTTCGACACAGCCTGGGCCGCCTTCCAACGCGGTGAGGTGAACGCCTGCACCATCCCGGTAGCACGCCTGGCCGAAGTGGAAACCACACCGGGCTTGGCGATCTACACCGCGATAGAGCCAACAACCGGCTTTATGTTGTTCAACTACACGCGCGAGGGCACCGCCTTCTTCCAAGACCGCCGCTTCCGCGCCGCCCTAGCATATGGCGTGGACAGCCGCGCGCTTGTACAGCAGCATTTGGGGAACACGGTCGTCGCCGCACAGGGCGCGTTGATACCGGGCGGCTGGGCCTGGGCACCCGATGTGCGATGGCCCGTCTATAATTACGAAACGGCCCAAACCCTCCTCGCGCGCGCGCGCGTCGAGCGTCCGGTAGCCTTCACACTGCTGGTGCCAGACATCCCCGCAATCATCGCGCTCGCCGAAGATATCGCCACCGCGTGGCAGGGCCTTGAGGTCAACATGCAAGTCGAGGCGCTGGACGCCCCCACCCTGCTCGAACGGGTGCGCACACATGACTTTGACGCAGCAATCGTGGAGCTGAGCTGGGAAGGTATGGCCGACCCCGACCCCTATGTATTCTGGCACCAGGGACAAGCAGCCCACGGACAAAATTATGGCGGTGTGGACGACGGGCCGATCAGCGAGGCGCTGGAAAACGCCCGACGTGACCCCAGCGGGGTGAACCGCGCCACATGGTACCACAAGTTCCAGGCACAGTTCGCCGACCGCGTGCCGGCCATTCCGCTCTATCACCCGGTGTACGCCTACGGCACAGATAGCCGCGTCGAGGGCGTACAGCTGGGTCTGCTTAGTGACCCCAGCGACCGCTTCCGGTCGCTTTGGGCTTGGACCTATCACACACCATGAAGGGGAAGAGATGTTATGAGCAGAAAGAAACGTGCCGAAAAACGCCAAGAGCGCGCGGCCCAAAGAAGACAGGCGATGATCGTCGGGGGGGCTATATTGGTCATAGCCGTTGTCGTCATCGCGCTGGGGCTGGCATATGGCTATAGCCAAGAGCACAAGCGCAACGCGAACGCCACCGCTACCGCCACCATCTACTATGGACAGCAAACCGAGATCGCCAACACGACCCTGACGCCGCAAGATTCCGGTGCCGGCGCCG